>NZ_JBTTDJ010000009.1:0-68948 GCF_055796165.1 Bartonella sp. EBT8 | reverse complement strand
GTTTCCTGTTTGGACAGAAGAAGATGTTGAGAAATATTATCACCATTGATCCCGTGGTATACACGAGCGCGTATGGATTGATGTTCTTTTGTATACGGATCCACGCCGTAGTGATACGGTACGAATTGGTTGGAAAGATGTGAAAGAGAATATCATTCATCTCAAGACAGAGAATAGAATCAATAGCCATAAATTCCCTTGTTTTTAACACGACTTATTGATTTTTATGTCTTTTCTTAACGAATGACGGAATTTGATATAAAAACTTAGGAAAATACGGTGCTATAAACTGAATGATACCCCAGCTTATAAAACTGCCTAAAATTGTACCCGCTAAAACATCAAGAGGATAATGTACACCAACAAAGATACGCCCCCAACAAATCAAACATAAAAACACCGCTGCAAACTGAGACGCAATTTTGTATCTATAAAAATAAAGGCTTGCCATATAAGATGCAAATGTCAAAGCATGATTGCTAGGAAAAGAAGCGGTTGCACGATGCTTAATCAGTGGTGCCGTTAACCCCATAACAAATGGGCGTGGATGAAAATAAATAAGAGAAATGAGATAACCTATAAAAAGAGACACACAAATACTCACAAAAATACTTAGTGCTACACATCGCTCTTTCTCTTCACCATAAAACCATAACACACAAAGATGTAGTGGAATAATATAAATCAAAAACTTCGCACAAAAAATACTAAACGCAACTAAAATCGGCCAAGATTGATGATTGCCTGTAAGCATTTTAAAAAGTGCAACATCAATCCAGTTTAAATAATCCATTCTTCCTTGCCTCATCTTTGTGGCTTTACAGCATCATCTTTTTGTAAAAAGGGTAAACTCTATAGGAAATATATCAAGATTTAATAAATCAATTTTTTTATACGCATAAACTTGCTATTTTAAAAGATAAGTTGTAAACGTCAAATGTTTGTTACCGGCACTTTGGCTGGAGGTTGAACGGAGGGCTGGAAAGTTACCAGTAGGAAACGCAATGTTTCTGACCTCCTGTGTCTCCGCTCTCGGATGTCTCAGATTGTAAGCGCGTCCTTTCTTCTTTGGAGTTCCAAAAAAGACAAGTCGCAGAGGCTTTGCGCTAAAACCGGTAAAGTTTAATTGAAGAAAGGCAAAGCAATGGCTCTTTATGAACATATGTTCCTTGCCCGACAGGATATTGCACCGCAACAAATTGATGAACTTTTGAGTGTCTACAAAGGTGTCATTGAAGCGCATGGTGGAAAAGTTGGGCGTGTAGAAAATTGGGGGCTTCGTCCCCTCGCTTATCGTATTCGCAAAAATCGTAAAGCTTATTATGTACTGGTTAATATCGATGCACCAGCCGCAGCAATTGCTGAAGTTGAACGCCAAATGCGTATCAATGAAGACATTTTGCGTTATATGACCATTCGCGTAGAAAAACACGAAAAAGAGAAATCTCCTCTATTTTCACGTATTGATCGTAATGGTCACGATGAGGAGCGCCCTCGCTTTCCACGTCGTCAACGTGAAGATGCCATAGAAGGAGTAGAGTGATGACCGATATGAATCAAACTGCAACACGTCGTCCTTTTCATCGTCGTCGTAAAACATGTCCGTTTTTAGGTGCTAATGCTCCTAAAATTGATTACAAAGATGTCAAATTATTGCAACGTTATATTTCAGAACGAGGGAAAATCGTTCCTTCGCGGATTACAGCTGTTAGTCAAAAAAAACAGCGTGAATTAGCAAATGCCATTAAGCGTGCTCGTTTTCTAGGATTACTTCCATACGTTATAAGGTAAGTTATCAACACATTACGCAACTGGGGAAACTCCCCAGTCGCTTTTCCTGTATGATCTGGTAAAATAATTGATTGTGGGCTATATACGACGTAAAGATATCAAAAGTTGAGGCATTGTAATTGCCCCTAACTGCAAAAGGCAGGACAGCGATAAATGAAAAACTTTCATTTTTATAAGATAATGACCGGTATTTTGGCGGGGCTTTTTGCTGTTGTCATAGGAATGGCAATCATCAGTGTTGCGAATATCGCACCCTATTTTTCTCTTCTTCTTAGTTGCTTTCTTTCATTCCCAATTTTTATAGTTGCTTTTAGTCAAGGAACATTAGCCAGCTTCGTTGCACTCATAAGTGCAACTGTTATTTTTATTATAACCACTAATATCTATACTGCTCTTAGCTTTATGTTGTTATTTTTTCTTCCTGCTGTCTATGCTGCTTGGCTCCTTGGGCTTGCACGACCAGATCATAAGGAAAATACACTGATATGGTATCCACTATCATCAGTTATTTTTCATTTAACAAACTTCATCGCCCTTATAGCGACCTTCATCGGGCTCTATATCCAAACCCGTCCATCTACACCTCTTATTGCAAAAAAAGTTACTACAGATATAGCACAAGCCATGCAACAATCCCAGTCACTAAAAGAAACAGATATACTCGCTTTTAGTGATTTTTTAATGGCGAATGCAGCAACTTTAACAGCTATCGCTCTAACAATTTATAGTTTGATTTTTCTCATTGGTAATCTTTATTTTTCGATAATAACAGCTCAACATATGAAGTGGCTGAAAAGGCCTCGTGATGATTGGAGCAATACTCTGCGTGTTCCAATTTCTGGAATTATTATTTTTATTGTTGTTTGCTTAGTATCAATGGTTGAATTGAGCGCTTCTCTCAATTTGAGCGCACTTGTCTTTAGCACTGCTTATACTGTCACCATCTTAATCAGTGGTTTAGCATATCTCCATAATATTACAAAAGGAATCAATGGCCGTATTCTCATACTCTCTCTTGTTTATATTGCCATTTTAACCGTCATTTTTGCTCCACCTATTTCTTTCATGATGCTCTTGATGGGTATTTGGGCAGCTATTCAATACAACTTTGAATCACGCAAAAAACTTCACTAAATTTATTTTTTCGAAAGGATAAACTATGGATATTATTCTACTTGAGCGCATTCCTCGTCTTGGTCAAATGGGTGATATTGTCTCGGTTAAGGATGGTTACGCACGTAACTTCCTTTTACCTCAAGGCAAAGCTTTGCGCGCTAATGAAGTTAATAAAAAACATTTTGAAATACAACGTGCACAACTTGAAGCGCGTAATCTTGAACGCAAAAGTGAAGCACAAAAAATTGCTGAAAAACTTGATGGTAAATCATTTATTGCCGTTCGTTCAGCTGGTGAAACAGGACAACTTTACGGATCTGTAACAACGCGTGATATTTCTGAAATTATAACAAATGAAGGATTTTCTATTGGACGCAATCAGATTGAACTGAATCATCCAATAAAAACGATTGGCCTCCACACCATCACTCTTAGTGTACACCCTGAAGTTCAAATTTCTGTGATCATTAATGTTGCACGTTCAGCCAATGAAGCACAACGCCAAGCAGAAGGTGAAACTCTAACTTCTGCTGAAGCAATCTATGATATCCAAAAAGAATCAGTAGAAGAAAAACAGGAAGAGCTATCAACAGAAGAAATCAACGATAATGATGCAAATGACATTGATAAAGAAGCTTAACTAATATTTTTATTCTCTATCTTGCACTTTCTGTTTTTTTATCATTGAACAATATTGATACACAACCGAACATTTAGCCTTTTAGGCTAAATGTTCGGTTGTGTTGTCATGAAAACTAAATTCTTATGAAAAAAATAATCTTTAGTATGGTGTATAAAAATAGTCAGAAAAAATATTCCCACCCATTTTTTATTAAAATAGAAATCAAAATTTCTCAGCCCCTAATTTAAAAAATGATCTTTCTATAAAGGTGTAAATTGGTTATATCGTTCCTTCTTATTTAAAATAATTCTTATTATAAAGAAAAATAATTTTACTTAGTGCGATACTAAAGTTTTAGCATCCCATAACATTAAAACATTTAAGATACAGCATTGTGTTTTTTTTAAACACCAAAAGTGCAATTTAGAAAATTTACATATTTTCTAAAATTTCTATATTATGAAAATATAAAGGAATAAGCTCCAGTAATAGGCAAAGAATGAATCAGAAATTGAAGAGAACACAAAAAAGGATTGAAAAAACGAAGATTTTGTCTCCTATCCTTTTCATATAAAATGCTCGATTGATTGCCAAAAATAGTTAAATGCGAAATTTTGATGAGAGAAACTGTCATGGAAGAAACCAGCGTCATTAATTTTAACTCTTCACATAAAGAAGAGCCTCCTTCTTTCCAACAACTCCCACATAATATCGAAGCTGAACAGGCCCTTCTTGGAGCACTTCTCATCAACAATGAAGCTCATGATCGCGTTTCAGATTTTTTGAAGCCTGAACATTTTTTTGAACCACTGCATCAAAAAATCTACGCTGTTTTATCCCATCTTATCGAAAAAGGAAAAGTTGCAGATCCGGTTACCATAAAACCCTTCATTCCAGCGGAAGAAAAAATTGCCGATATTACCGTATATAATTATGTTGTTCGTTTAACCAAAGAAGCCGTAACAATCATTAATACCGAAGATTATGGGCGGGTCATCTATGATCTTTTTCTCAGACGCTCGTTGATTAATATTGGAACTCAAGTTGTTAATACGGCCTTTGATGCTCCTGTAGAGCTTACGCCATCTAGGCAAATTGAAACAGTTGAACAACATTTATTTGAACTAGCAGAAAAGGGAAAATATGGAGGGGGATTTGAAAACTTCAATGAAGCTGTCAAAAAAGCTCTTGACATGGCAAGTGCTGCTAAAAAGCGTTCATCGCACTTATCAGGAATAGCTACTCATATTAAAACACTTGATGAAAAAATGGGAGGATTACAAAAGTCTGATCTCATTATTCTCGCTGGACGCCCTGGTATGGGGAAAACCTCTCTTGCTACCAATATTGCCTTTAATATTGCCAATGCTTGCAAGCGTGATGGCTCAAAACAGGAAAATGAAGGAGGCGTTGTTGGATTTTTCTCGCTGGAAATGTCATCAGAACAGCTAGCAACTCGTATTATTTCTGAACAGACAGAGGTTTCTTCTTCTGATATCCGCCGTGGAAATATCACAGAAGAACAATTTGCAAAAATCATCCGTGCAATGAATCGCTTACAAAAAGCACCGCTTTATATCGATCAAACTGGCGGTATTTCAATCACGCAATTGGCAGCACGCGCACGCCGTCTCAAGCGACAACACGGTTTGGATGTTTTAATTATTGACTATATCCAGTTAATGACAAGCAATTCAAAGCGTTCCTCTGAAAATCGTGTTCAAGAAATTACAGAAATTACTACAGGATTAAAAGCATTGGCGAAAGAATTGAATATTCCTATCATTGCTCTTTCACAACTTTCCCGCCAAGTTGAAAATCGTACAGATAAACGTCCACAACTCTCCGATTTACGAGAATCTGGTTCTATTGAGCAAGATGCTGACATCGTGCTTTTTGTCTATCGTGAAGAATATTATCTCAAAAATGAAGAACCAAAGATAGGCACGCTTGAATATGAAAGATGGCAAAATACAATGGATAAAGCTTTTGGAAAAGCTGACGTTATTGTCGCAAAACAGCGCCATGGGCCAACAGGGACCGTTCATCTTGCCTTTCAGTCTGATTTTACACGCTTCAGTGATCTGGCAGATAGTCATTATCTTCCAGAACAAATTGGTTAAATCATCATGGCACGTAACCGTCTTCAATTTATTTGCCAAAATTGTGGAACCATTCATTCACGCTGGGCTGGGAAATGCAATTCCTGTGGCGAATGGAATTCCCTTAGCGAAGAAAATGAAAATAGTGGTATTGCTAGTGGACCAATGCAAAATATCCGTAAAGGACGTATAGTTGCCCTTACGTCTCTTTCTGGAAATCTTCAAGATGCTCCGCGCATCCATTCTGGCATCGATGAGTTTGATCGTGTTACTGGTGGGGGATTTGTTCGTGGATCAGCATTACTTGTTGGTGGAGATCCAGGTATTGGAAAATCAACATTACTCACACAAACCGCTGCTGCTTTATCGCGAAAGGGACATAATGTCATCTATGTTTCAGGTGAAGAAGCCATTGCACAAATATGCCTTCGTGCACAAAGACTTGGTGCTGAAAATACAAAAGTTAAACTCGCCGCTGAAACCAATGTTGAAGATATTCTTGCAACATTAAACGAACATAAAGACCTTGATATGGTTATTATCGATTCCATTCAAACTCTATGGTCTGATGCAGCGGATTCAGCACCAGGTACGGTCACACAAGTGCGTATTGGTGCTCAAGCAATGATCCGCTTTGCAAAAAAAACAGGAGCAGCTGTTGTCCTTGTTGGGCATGTTACAAAAGATGGACAAATTGCTGGTCCCCGTGTTGTAGAACATATGGTTGATGCTGTTCTCTATTTTGAAGGTGAAGGGGGGCATCATTATCGAATCCTTAGAACTGTAAAAAACCGCTTTGGGCCAACGGATGAAATTGGTGTTTTTGAAATGTCTAATCAAGGGTTGCGGGAAGTCATAAATCCATCCGAACTTTTTTTAGGTGAACGAAATGAAAAAGCACCAGGCACAGCTGTTTTTGCAGGAATGGAAGGAACACGCCCTATACTCGTAGAAATTCAAGCGCTTGTTGCTCCCTCTTCACTTGGAACACCACGACGCGCTGTTGTGGGATGGGATGGAAATCGTCTTTCAATGATTCTTGCTGTTTTAGAAGCTCATTGTGGAGTTCGCTTTGGACAACACGATGTCTATCTTAACGTTGCGGGTGGATATCGCATAGCAGAACCAGCAGCTGATTTAGCTGTTGCAGCAGCTTTGGTATCCTCTCTTGCAAACATTCCTCTTCCAAAAGATTATGTCTATTTTGGTGAAATCAGCCTTTCAGGAGCTACCCGCGCTGTTGCGCATTCAGTACAACGCATCAATGAAGCAAAAAAACTTGGGTTTCAGGGAGCCGTTCACTCCACTACTACAACAGAAAAGATGCAATTGCTTAATTTTCAACAAACAACATTCTCTGACCTTCCTGAACTGGTCGCTGCCATTACTACAGGTAAAAAATGATCCACGCTCCACGTATGATAATATAGAAAAAACTCTACAAAATACAAAAGACCCTTGCTATAAGAATAAAAAATAGCATAACAAGAAACGCATTTGTATACTAACTTAAAAAACACAACTTTATGGATAAGGAACAAACAAATGGTCATAACAGTCCTTGATGGAATTGTCGTAGCAGTCATCCTGTTATCCGCTTTTCTCGCTATGCTTCGAGGATTTTCACGCGAGGTACTCTCTTTGGTTTCCTGGGCAATCGCAGCTGGTGCCACACTGTTTTTATTCAAGCCTTTCTTGCCCTTCTTTGAGCAATATCTCTCTAATAAAATGATTGCATTGATCACAACATTATTTACGATCTTTGTTGTTGTTCTTATTATTACTTCAATTATTACAATGAAAATATCCGATTTTATTATTGATAGTCGGATTGGTATCCTTGACCGTACTATCGGTTTTGTTTTTGGGGCGCTTCGTGGTTTATTTATCATGGTTATCGGTATGCTCCTCATTAATGCGCTTATTAAACCGGAACACCAAGCTAACTGGTTAAAAAATGCAACAACAAAACCTCTCTTAGATTCACTGGGACAAAAAGTTTGGAAAATCCTTCCTAAAGACCTCGACACTGTTCTCGAAAAAGCAGAAAAAATTTTTAAAACAGACGATACTAAGACACAGGGTAAACACTCTCATGAAAAAGTAATTCAGCCAAATGCGAAATAATTCTTCATAGAGAAAAAGTTCTAAATAATATATGAAGTATGAAAAACCACTCTTCATATCACAACTGAAAGAATATGATGATAAAAAGCGAAGTTTCCTGTCAGAATTTTTCATTAGATGACGATACCCTTCATGAAGAGTGTGGAGTTTTTGGTATTCTTGGTCATGAAGATGCCGCAACATTAACGGCTCTCGGGCTTCATGCACTTCAGCATCGTGGACAAGAGGCAGCTGGTATTGTCTCTTACCACAATAAAATGTTTCATCAAGAAAAGCATCTAGGTCTTGTCGGTGATCACTATACAAACCCCGCAACGCTCGCTCGACTACCGGGGAAACTTGCTATCGGACATACCCGTTATTCAACAACTGGAGAAATAGCATTACGCAATGTTCAGCCTCTTTTTGCAGAATTAAAAGCTGGAGGGATTGCTATTGCTCATAATGGCAATCTTACCAATGGTCTTACATTACGCCGCAAACTCATTGCTTCTGGTGCTATCTGTCAATCAACATCAGATTCAGAAGTTTTTCTTCATCTCATTGCACGTTCCCGTTATGAATCATCCTCTGATCGCTTTGTTGATGCTATTCGGCAAGTGGAAGGTGGATATGCCATGTTGGCACTCACACGTACTAAGCTTATTGCTGCACGGGATCCTACAGGGATTCGACCTCTCGTGATGGGTGAGCTTGATGGTAAACCAATTTTTTGTTCTGAGACCTGTGCTCTTGATATTATTGGAGCAAAATATGTGCGCGATGTCAAAAATGGAGAAATTATCATTTGTGAAATACAGAAAAATGGGGAAATTACTAAAAAAATTATAGAACCAGAGAATGATAGGCCAGAGAAACTTTGCCTTTTTGAATATGTTTATTTTGCACGTCCTGATTCAATTGTTGGAGGGCGGAGTGTTTACACGGTACGTAAAAATATGGGAATCCATTTAGCTCAAGAAGCACCTTGTGAGGGTGATGTCGTAGTCCCCGTTCCCGATGGCGGAACACCTGCTGCAATTGGCTATGCACAAGAAATTGGAATTCCTTTTGAGCTTGGTATTATTCGTAACCACTATGTTGGCCGCACATTTATTGAACCAACACAACAAATTCGCGCGTTTGGAGTAAAATTAAAACATTCTGCAAATCGTTCTGTCATCAAAGGAAAACGTGTTATTCTTGTCGATGATTCCATTGTACGGGGGACAACATCCCTCAAGATTGTACGAATGCTCCGTGATGCGGGAGCAAAAGAAGTTCATATGCGCATTTCTAGCCCTATGATTTTTTATCCCGATTTCTATGGTATTGATACACCTAAAGTTGAAAGCCTGTTGGCTAATCAATATCCAGATTTAAAATCCATGTGCAATTTTGTTGGAGCCGATTCATTAGAATTTCTTTCAACGGATGGTCTTTATCTTGCTGTGGCAGGAGAAAAACGAAATAATACTGATCCGCAATTTACTGATCATTATTTTACTGGACATTACCCTACACATCTCGTTGATCAAGAAAGCATTCCCCAAATTCATCAAGAGTCCGTTCTTAAAACAAGAAATTAATGATGACAAAACCTGATTTTAGTCTCTTTGGTCGTGTTGCACTTATTACCGGTGCTTCAAGAGGTATCGGCTACCATTTAGCATTAGAGCTCGCAGCACGCGGTGCTCATATTATCGCTCTTGCACGAACAATAAGTGGACTCACTGAACTTGATAATAAAATCCGAGAAAAAGGCGCACATGCAACACTCGTTCCACTTGACTTACATCATATGGAAAATATTGATACTCTTAGCGTTTCAATTGCTGAACGCTGGAAAAAACTTGATATTATCGTTGCAAATGCAGGAATTCTTGGGATGCTCTCACCAGTATCCCATATCGAGAATGCTGTATTTGAAGATGTTTTTCAAATAAATCTCATCAGCCAATGGCGCTTAATGAAAACCGTAGAACCTCTATTGCGTAAATCTGATGCTGGACGAGCAATTTTTTTATCCTCAAGCGTTGCTCATGTTGCACGTGCTTTTTGGGGACCTTATGCTGCCTCTAAAGCTGCTTTGGAAATTATTGCTCGATGCTGGGCAGAAGAGCTAAAACAAACCCCTATCAAAATTAATTGTGTTGATCCCGGTGCAACACGCACTGCCATGCGTGCACAAGCCATACCTGGTGAAGATCCTCAAACTCTTCCCTCACCACAAGAAGTTGCAGAAAAAATAGCACATTTAGCCTCACCTTATTTAAAAGAAACAGGCAAACTCTTTAATGTCCGTAAAAATAGATTTATGGATTATCATGCTCCTGATTGAATATAGACATAGAACAGAAACAAAAAAACTAACTTGAAGTTCTTTTTCCTTTTGTTTTTTTGTAAAATATAAAGCTCTATGATTTTTGGATAGTTTTTGTGTTGATCTTTTTTTCTTCCAAAATCGCTCGTTTATGATAAGCTACAAAACTACAAGGGAGAAAAATCATATAGCAAACAGCTGTAATTAATAAGGTGTGCCATGTATAAGTTGCAAGAAAACCTACATAAATAACAATACCGAGCATGCACGGTATGACAATATCACGTCTCAAATTTTGGTCAATTGTTTTTGCATTCCAGACCGGTAAACGACTAACCAATAGAAAAGCAATAAGTACAGTATAAAGACTAAAAAACAATGCCCAGCTCCAACTTGGCATCAAACCAAGAGCTCCCAAATACATAGGCAATAAAAGCAATAATGCTCCTGCTGGTGCAGGAACACCAACAAAATAATTTCCTCGCCATTTTGGTATATTTTTATCATCCAACATCACATTAAAACGCGCTAGCCGCAAACAACAAGCAACACAATAAACAAGAGCGGCCACCCAACCTACTTGGTGTGCTTGAGCTAAAACAAAGGAGTAAACAATAAGCGCAGGCGCAACACCAAAATTAACCACATCAGCAAGAGAATCCATCTGCGCCCCAAAAGATGAACTGCCATCCATCAAACGGGCGATACGTCCATCAGCGCCATCTAAGATTGCTGCTAAAAGCACCATTAAAATAGCAGCTTCATAGCGATGCTCAAAAGCCAAACGAATACTGCTCATTCCTGCGCAAATCGCTAAAATAGTGATGACATTGGGTATGACATAGCGCATCGGTGTAGGTGAACGCCAGCGATTTGCACCATCATCATGCTGTCCCTCAGGATTAAATGAAGAAAATAGTGAAAAATTTTTCATTGTTCGTCCTAATCAAATCTGAAATCCGTTGTAGCACTCTTATCGTCAAAAGAAGCTAAAACTGTTTCTCCCGCAATCGCCATCTGACCAACCGCAACACGCAGTTTCACTCCAGTTGGTATATAAATATCAAGACGAGAACCAAAGCGAATTAATCCAAATCGTTCTCCAGTAACGACAGAATCATTCTCTTTTGACCAACAAATAATTCGACGTGCAACCATCCCAGCTATCTGCACAACACCGATTTTACCATGTTTGCTGTCAATCACCATCCCATTACGCTCATTAAATTGACTAGCCTTATCAAGCTCAGCATTGATAAAATGACCTGGACGATAAATTATAGATTCTACTGTCCCACTTATGGGAATACGATTGATATGGCATGAAAAAACATTCATAAACACAGAAATGCGGATCATTTCTTCCTTCCCTAATCCCAATTCTTCAGGAGGAACACAGGGTTCAACGAATGAAATACGCCCATCAGCAGGAGAGATAACCCAATTTGCATTCAAAGGAATGATACGATATGGATCACGGAAAAAATATATACACCACACAGTAAGAAGTAAACCACACCAAAATAACGGACTCCATATCCAACCAAGAATGAGCGAAAGGATAAAAAATGCTACGATAAAAGGGTAACCTTCTTTATGAATTGGCACAAAGCTATTATGGATAGATTGTAGAATACTCATATAATTTCCTATTCATAGATAATTGAAACAAGTAATAATTTTTTGGTTCTTCCTTACCCTTTTATGTACTTAATTAACCACTCCATATAAAGTTATAGGTCACATTTGCACAGCTTATTTTTTATGATTAACCATACCTATCTCATCTTCTTCACGCATTTTACGTAATTTTTCTTCAGCTTGCGATGCTTCAAGCTGCTTATTCCACATTGAAGCATAAAGACCCTTCTTATGTAACAGTTGTATATGCGTCCCATTTTCAATAATACGGCCATTTTTAAGAACCAAAATTTCATCAGCATTGATAACAGTAGAAAGACGATGAGCAATTATTAATGTTGTACGCCCACGGCTTACAATATCTAAGGCTTGTTGAATTTCCTGTTCTGTTGCCGTATCAAGAGCCGCTGTTGCTTCGTCCAGAATAAGAAGGGGAGGAGCTTTTAACAATGTCCGTGCAATAGCGACACGTTGTTTTTCACCACCTGATAGCTTAAGTCCACGCTCACCTACCATAGACTGAAAGCCTTCTGGAAGCACCTCAATAAATTTTGATATCTGTGCCATTTCGGCAGCTTTGCGCATTTCTTCCTCTGTAGCAGATGGACGACCATAGCAAATGTTATAAGCAATTGTATTATTAAATAACACCGTATCCTGTGGTACCATGCCAATAGCTTCACGTAAACTTTTTTGCGTTACATCACGGATATCTTGTCCATCAATTGTGATGGAACCAGAATCGACATCATAAAAGCGAAAAAGTAATCGAGAAATTGTCGATTTGCCAGCACCAGATGGTCCAACAATCGCAACTGTTTTTCCTCCAGGAATTTCAAAATCAACATCTTTGAGAATCTGACGAGACGCTTCATAAGAAAATCTTACTTGATTAAACCGAATAGTACCACAACTCACCGTTAATGGTTGAGCATCTGATTTATCGATAATCTCTTGCTGAACATCTAAAAGATCAAACATAGCTTCAATGTCAGTTAAGCCTTGACGAACATCACGATAAATTGACCCAATAAAATTTAATGGAATAGAGAGCTGTATTAAAAGTGCATTAATAAAAACAAAATCCCCTAAAGTTTGTGTCTCATAAAAAACCTCATAAGCTGACATCAACATCAGAATAGCCATTCCAATACCAAAAATAAGAGCCTGACCAAAATTAAGCCAGCTTAACGATGTCCAAATTTTTGTTGCTGCTTTTTCATAATTTTCCATCGAGGAATCAAATCGATGTGCTTCCAGAGTTTCATTGCAAAAATATTTAACCGTTTCAAAATTCAAAAGAGAATCAACAGCACGCGTATTGGCTTCAGTATCTGCCATATTCATTTCTTGCCGAATACGAATGCGCCAATCACTTGCCTTAATTGTAAACCAAATGTAAAGACCAACCATTATTACAACTATGAGCAGATAATGCCATCCATAACCTATATAAAAGACAAGTGCTGTCAAAACAAATTCGAAAACCGTTGGGACTGTATTTAGAATCGAAAATCTAACGATTGCTTCAATTCCCTTTGTGCCACGCTCAATCACACGAGAAAGCCCACCAGTTCGCTTTTCCAAATGAAATCGCAAAGATAATTCATGGATATGTATAAAGGTCTTATAGGCTAATTGGCGAATAGCATGCTGACCAACGGTTGCAAACAGAGAATCGCGCAACTGATTTAATGCAGCTTGGACAATCCGTGCAACATTATATGCCAAAACAAGCATGATAGGAACGATATAACTAGATGATCTCCACACAGAAAGGCTCGCAGCAAGAGCATCTATAGCATATTTAAAGAAATACGGTACAGATATGAGAACTAGCTTGGCTAAAACAAGATAAAATATTGCCCATAAAACACGCGTTTTTAGATCGCGCCGATCCGCTGGCCACATATAAGGCCATAAATTATAAAGTGTGCGAAAAGTCTGACCTGTATCTGACGATACAGTTTTTGTTATTTCATTCTGTTTCATACAGTTCTTATTTCTCTATCATCCACTTAACAAGCACGATAACGCCTCCCCTCTTGCCATTTACAGATCATCATTATACACTTTTAGTAACTATAGGCATCAGCATTTGAGCCTAGACTGTTTTTGAAAAGGGGACAAGAAATAATCCACTATAAGGTTTATTATTTTGATCTCTATTCTCATACCATTCCGCTGCAAATAAATTCTCAACCTTGACATGCTTTTTTTTTAATTCTGCTTTAAGCCATGTCTTTGATTTACCAATTTCTTGAAGACCACCATCTATAACCTCACCATTTTCTACCAAAATGACAGACTTTTTCCCTTCTTCTTTTTTAACAACAGAACAATCCCCACTGGTTTCTAAATGAACAAACGCGGCTTCATGTAAACTACAGCCTTTAATACGCAACATCGTAATCAGTTCATTCACGCTGATACCTAACTTTTTAATCTCATCCATTTGAAATACACCATCTAAAACCAATGCAATGTTTTGCCCAGAAATAAGACGACGAAAAAAAACTGAATAGCATGCCAAAAAATTAAGAGATGCAATGAGAGCTTGCCAAATGAATAAAACAAGCAACAATTGAACGCTGCTAACATCCTGACTATAAATAACGCCTCCAATAATACTCCCCATCACGAAATTGCTTACCAAATCAACCGGTGTCATTTGACTAAGACTTCCACGCCCTGTTGTTCTTAAAATGAAGAGGAAGGCTATAAGACCTACAACTAATTTAAGTGCAATATGACCATAATGATATAAAAATTCCATCAAATTATCTCCCTTGTTATAGGAGCTGCGAGAATATCGGAATTATAAGTGTCTTATATCCCATACAGTTATACGCTCGCCAGTCTGTGGATCTTTTTCATCTTTTAAAGAAACCCCCCCGGCTGCAAGCTCATCACGAATAATATCCGCAGCTGCCCACTCTTTATTATGGATAAGCTGTAGCCTTTCGGCAATGCGTTGTTCGATAAATTTTGAATCAAAAAGTGTTTTTTTCATAAATAATGGGCACTCTACGTCTCGAACCCACTCTTGGTTTAACAACCCAAATAAACTCATCGCATTTGCCAGAGCTACAGCATCACCTATTTTATAAAATTGTCGCAAAAGAGCAAATGCATTCGGAGTATTAAGATCATCACTTAATGCATTGATCAAAGAATTATCAGGAGCTTCATTCTTCTCTACACATCTTCTGTCACGACGAAGCAATTTATACCAACGATGCAGCTCTCTACTAGAGTTCACTAAACGTTGAGTTGTCCAATTTAATGGTTCACGATAATGCGTCTGTAACATTGAAAAACGTGCAGACAAACCAGCCCAATTTTGTTTCATTTCATTTGATAAAACATCATTAATCTTAAAAAAATCATTCTCTAAAACAGAACGAATAGTAATAAAATTGCCAAGGCTTTTAGACATCTTTTGGCCTTCAACCTGCAGAAAACCATTATGCATCCAAAGATTAGCCATTCGCTCAGTTCCAAAAGCCGAACAACTTTGCGCAATCTCATTTTCATGATGAGGAAAAATCAAATCAATGCCACCACCATGGATATCAAAAATACTTGCTGTCGGATCGTCACAAGACAAACCACCACCATAGGGTGCCAATAGTTTTGCCATTGACATTGCAGAACATTCAATATGCCATCCTGGACGACCTAAAACAGAAATACCTGCTGGCGATGTCCAACCTGGTTCTCCCTCTACAGAGGGCTTCCATAAAACAAAATCCATCTCCTCCCTTTTATAAGCAGCAACATCGACACGGGCCCCCGCCCTCATTTCTTCTAAGGAGCGTTTTGCAAATGATCCATAAAAGGGATGTTTTTTTATACTGCTTACAGAAAACAAGATATGATTTTCCGCTATATAAGCATGTCCTTTTTCAAGCAACCGTTCAATCAAAGAGCGCATCTCTTCTAAATGATCTGTTGCACGGGGCTGACTGGTTGGCAATAAACAACCAAGCGCTATCGTGTCTTGTTGAAATTGAGAATAGGTACGCTCCGTTAATCGACGAATAGCATCATTAAGTGCTAATTCTGGATATTCGCAAGCTGCTCGTGCATTAATTTTATCATCTACATCTGTAATATTACGTGCGTATAGAACATGCTCTTTACCATAAATATGACGCAATAAACGAAATAACATGTCAAAAACAATGACTGGGCGTGCATTCCCTATATGAGCGTAATCATAAACCGTTGGACCACAAACATAAAGACGGACTCTCGTTGTATCTATTGGTGTAAAAATCTCTTTTTTACGTGTAAGCGTGTTATAGAATCGCAACTCTCTCATCATAATACTCCATTAGCGATATTATTTACCGCTCTTTAAGATGAATTTTACCCAAAATCATTGCATTATGTAGTTTTAAGTTAAAACTTTCATATATCTTATGTAAAATTCTTATCCTTAACCCATTCCATCGAATGCTGTATCCATCATCTATCACAAAAACAATCCGCTTTATTTGCTTGGATAAGAGTAATCTACCGATAAAAACCACCCTTCTTCTTGATAAAAAAACATCCTAGAGAAAAATCTGCAAAACACTTTCTAAATTGACAGAAAAAAAATTGTATCCAAAAAAATTGAAATTTTTAACCACACAAAGTTTTTTAGAATCTTTAATAAATCTCTATGACGCTTTCCTTACTCTCTTTATGCCCTAGATTGTATAACACGCTTGCTCATTGATAATGACGCATAAATTTATTTGCGCCCTATCTTTTAACATATGCTCTACAAGAGAACCATTTTCGTGATTGTAATGGTAGAAAAATTTATTAAAAGGAAGCAAATAAATTAATGCGTAATATTTTGATAAATATCATTTTTTTAACTTTAACACCAGCTTTTGCTCAACAATCTCCGCCCTATGAGACAAAATTGCTACGGCTAGCAGAAATTTTTGGATCCCTTCACTCTCTGCAAAATCTTTGCAGTACTCCAACAAACCAATGGTATGACTACATGAGTGCACTTATTGAGGCAGAACAGCCAATGCCGCAAAGACGCGCTTATTTTTACGAAGCGTTTAATGGAGCCTATCGTGCTTTTTCAGAAAATTATCATCATTGTACACAATCAGCAGTTACAGCACATCAAAGATACATCCAAGAAGGAAGAGCCTTATCTGAAAATCTTCTCACCTATTATGACAATCAACCTGTACAAAAATTACCAAACACTCGATCTAATCTATTCCACTGATAATATTCTTAAAATGAATAGCTCAATAAGCTTGCCTTGTATAAAGTATGGTAAGTTTTTAAGAATAAAGCCTCAATATGCTTTTATCTTCGTATAATAACCACCATAAGCACCTTTTCACCCATAAAATTATTTCATAAAACTCATCAATTTTATGTGGTTACACCAAAGCCTCTATAAATTTAACAGGTTCACCTTGCGAAGGGGTGATAATTTCACCTTCCCACATAACGCGCATACCACGGATAATGGTCCCAACAGGCCAGCCTTTAACCTTTTGACCATCATAAGGTGTCCACCCTGCACGCGAACCAATCAACGCATTTGTAATAACTTCTTCTCGTTTAAGATCAACAATGGTTAAGTCAGCATCATATCCAACAGCAAGACGCCCTTTACAGCTTATACCAAAAACGCGGCTAGGACCATGTGAAGTGAGATCAACAAAACGTTCAAGAGATATCTTTCCCGCATTGACATGGGTTAGCATAATTGCTGCTGTTGTTTGCACACCTGTCATCCCCGAAGGTGAAGCAGGATAAGCCTTGCTCTTTTCTTCAAGCGTATGAGGAGCGTGATCAGAGCCTAACACATCAACAATACCTTGCTGAAGGCCGTACCAAAGAGATTCACGGTGGCGACTCTCACGAATCGGTGGATTCATTTGAATCAATGTGCCAAATCGTTGATAATCATCCGCAGTTAAAGTCAAATGATGCTGCGTAACTTCAATTGTTGCCACATCTTTATGTTTTTTTAGAAAATCAATTTCTTCTGCTGTAGAAAGGTGCAACACATGGATACGTGCCTTTGTTTCATGCGCAATTTTTACTAAGCGCTGCGTACATTTTAATGCTGCAACTTCATCACGCCAAACCGGATGCGATGAGGCGTCCCCTTCAATTTGTAACACTTTACGCTCTCTAAGCCTTGCCTCATCTTCAGAATGAAAAGCTGCACGACGATGTGTGTTTTGCAAAATAAGACGTACACTTTCATCATCATCTACCAAGAGATCACCGGTAGAAGACCCCATGAAGACTTTAATTCCAGCAGCACCAGGAAGTCTTTCTAATTCAGAGATCTGATGTGCATTTTCACGTGTCCCTCCAACCCAAAATGCAAAATCACAATGCATCCTATGAAATGCGCGTTTCATCTTATCGGCCAATGCTTCTTCCGACGTGGTTAATGGATTGGTATTAGGCATTTCAAACACTGCTGTCACCCCTCCCAACACTGCAGAATAGGAGCCGCTTTCTAAATCCTCCTTATGTTCATTGCCCGGTTCGCGAAAATGAACTTGGCTATCAATAATCCCTGGCAAAATATGGAGCCCTGTACAATCAATGACCTCACCAGCAGATGCACATGTCAAATCACCAATCTCAGCAATACGGCCATTCGTAATACCAATATCGCGCTTACTACTTCCATCATGATTTACAAGTGTTGCGCCTTTAAAAATTGTATCAAATATTTTAAACATAGCCGTGCTCCTTACATATCATCTCTTTATCGATTATGTAACTTTTGGTAGAAAGGCAAGCACCATGATTGAAAAACAAAATGCCATTTTTTTTACAAACCGTAGAGTTATTAAAGTTACTGGTGAAGAAGCAACAGATTTTTTGCAAGTTCTTATCACAACCGATGTGACAAAAATCGGTGCACAAGAAATGTTTCCTGGAGCTCTTTTATCACCACAAGGGAAAGTGATTGCTGATTTCCTTATCGGAAAAAGAGAGGATGGTTATCTCATTGAGATTATTGTCTCTTTAGCTGATATCTTCTATAAACGCTTGCTCCTCTATAAACTTCATAAAAAAGTGGAAATTACACAACCATTACAAGAAGTTGTTACAGTTTGTTGGAATAATGAATCAGATAGTTTAGATTTTGATTCAAGTTTTATAGATAAACGATTTCCACAAAACGAAAAAATAATACGAATCTATGGGAAGACGCCCTTTTTTGTTCCAGAATCTCATGACCATTGGAAGCGATTGCGTATCCGTTATGCAATTGCTGAAAGCGGTCAAGACTATGAAATAGGGAAAGTCTTTCCTCATGATATTAACTACGATCAAATTGGTGGATTAGCATTTGATAAAGGCTGTTATATAGGGCAAGAAGTTGTTTCACGAATGCATCACCGTCGTGCGGCGCGACGCCGTATTTTAATTATCAAAAGTCAGCATGAATTAACCTTAGGTTCTAGCATTGCAGCTGGAACAAAAATACTTGGTTACTTGGGAACATGTGTTGCAAATGAAGCTCTCGCTTTAATGCGTATTGATCATGTCAAAGATGCTATGGACAAAGCTCTTCCCTTGACAGTAGAAAATCTTCCCGTCACCATAAGTATTGCTGAAAATATGAACTTTACCTTTCCTGAAAGCACTATAGGAACTTAACTCATGGCTAAAGCTGAATTATCACGAAATGGACAAGCACGCGCTTGGCAAAGAATGCTTTCTGGTCGACGACTTGATTTGCTGAACCCTTCTCCTCTTGATGTTGAAATCGAAGATATTGCCCATGGACTCGCCCGCGTTGCACGTTGGAACGGTCAAACACGAGGAGAACATGCCTATTCCGTCGCACAACATTCACTTTTGGTAGAGAAAATATTCCAAAAGCTTTTTCCGCAATCGCATAGTGATGAATGCTTGTGTGCTCTTCTTCATGATGCACCGGAATATGTCATCGGTGATATGATTTCACCCTTTAAAGCTGTGATAGGAAAACAATATGAACTTATCGAAAAACGAATACAAGATGCTGTCCACATGCGCTTTTCTCTCCCTGTTGATCTTTCTCAAAAGCTTTTAAAAAAAATCAAACAAGCTGACCGTATCGCTGCATTTTACGAAGCTATTACGCTTGCTGGATTTAATACAGAAGAAGCTCTCCGCTATTTTGGTTCTCCAAATAATATCCTATCCAATGATCTCAATTTGCAACCCTACTCTACACAACAAATTGAAAATGCCTTTTTAATCCGTTTTAGTACTCTTGATACTCAGAGATCATACTAATATTCTCCTTCCATCATTCATCTTTTATCGCTCTCCTTTAAAAAACGAATATTGGTCCTCTTACCTTTTTTCCTTATTACCTGCTTGAATACAATAACAAAAGAATAAATCCGCTACTCTATAAGTATCTGATAGCCTAAAATTTTTGCCTTGATAATAACTTGTCGCTTTAAACAAACAAAAGCAACTGCTGTTAAATGCCAAGCTCTTCTGAAAAATACTATCAGTAATATCCCAGAAGACTTAGAAATTTACTCATTTCCATAATATCAACGAATGGCAAGCAAAAAAATCAGAGTTCAAATTGAACATGAATACATGAATAAAGGACATATGAGAGAATGCTCATTAATTTTATCAAAGTTTCAATAATAAATTCTCTCTTGTAAAGATTTTAAATGAAACAAGATTTTATTTAAATCTATAAACTTCCTTATCCGCTGGAAAAGCACGAGATGTAACATCTTCTGCATAGTTCTTAATTGCAGTCTCCATTGCTTGTTCAAGAGCCCCATAACGGCGTACAAATTTAGGAACCAAAGTGCCATAGCCCAACATATCTTCCATCACCAATATTTGCCCATCACATTGATTAGATGCTCCAATGCCAATAGTAGGAATAGAAAGCATTTTTGTAAGCTTTACCGCTAATGGTTCGATAACCCCTTCCACAACAACAGCAAAGGCCCCTGCTTGTTCAATCGCTATCGCGTCTTCTTCAATTTGTCGCCAATTACTTTCATCACGCCCTTGCGTCTTAAAACCACCAAAACGATTTACGGACTGTGGTGTAAGACCAATATGGCTCATAATGGGAATACCGCGTTTACACAAGAAATCAATTGTTTCTGCTATATAAACACCACCTTCAAGCTTAATTGCACCACACCCTGTTTCTGCAACAATCCGTGACGCATTAGAAAAAGCTTGTTCTGGACTTTCTTCATAAGAACCAAAAGGCATATCAACAACCACTAATGCCTTTTTAGACCCACGCATAACTGCTTGCCCATGCAAAATCATCATATCAACACTGACAGGGAGTGTTGTTTCAAACCCATGCACAACCATCCCAACGCTATCACCAACCAAAAGAAAGTCACAATATGGATCAGCAATCCGCGCACTATAAGCTTGGTAAGCTGTTAAGGATACAATTGGTTTTTGTCCTTTTCTCGACTTTATTTCAGAAGCAGTTATACGCTTTATGGTTTTCTGTACACTCATTTTAAGCCCTTCTATTGCAAAATATATTGATCAATAAGCCTAACCTCACCAAAACGAACAGTGAGTAATAAAACTGCGGGTTTCTCTAACATCCCCTTAACTATAGATAAAGTTTCCATATCTCGTAAATCTATTGATTCAATGATCGCGCGGGATTCTTGCTGTAAAATATCACGAACAATTTGACACAATTTATCAATGGAGCGTTCCCCTTGGCGATAAAGCCTTTCAACAGCTTTGCCGCTTTCAGGAATAATTTTTGCCGCTTTGCGTTCTTCTAATGTTAAAAGCTGATTACGTGAAGAGCTGGCCACACCATCTGCATCACGTAAAATAGGCACACCAATAATTTCAATAGGAAAAGCTAAATCCTCAACCATACGACGAATAATCAAAATTTGTTGAAAATCTTTTTCCCCAAAAAAAGCTTTATCGGGTTGAACAATATTAAAAAGCTTAGCAACAACGCTGGTCACACCACAAAAATGTCCTGGACGTAATCTTCCCATCAAAATACGCGATAATTTTTCTACCTTCACAATTGTGTCATTTCCCTGTGGCCACATTTCTTCTACAGAAGGTGCAAAAACATACTCAACACCTGCTTGCTTCAACAAAGAACAATCACCGGCCAAATCTCTTGGATATTTATCAAAATCTTCATGGGGACCAAATTGCTTTGGATTGACAAAAATAGAAACCACACTCACGTCACACATAGCCTTTGCTTGCTGTACTAATGCAAGGTGACCTTTATGCAGTGCCCCCATGGTTGGAACAAAACCAATAGAGTGTCCTAAACGTCTTTCTTCTGCGAGACACCGGCGTACCTCGGCAATTGTTTTCAAGATTTGCATCTTCATATTCTTTTCATTTTTATCAAATCAACAAATTAATTTCTGCATCTGAAATTGCCGTTCAAACAATTGTATTAAATTCATACGCACGGATGGCTGTTTTATAGTCCGTGGTTCCCAGACATGACGCATTAAAAAGAAACCTGTTAAAATGAAACCATTTATTATATCTTTAAAATCTGCAGGACGTGTTGTTCTTTGCACAAGAAACTGTGGTAGAGTTAGAAGTTTCTCTTTCCAAGGATATCCTGCTTCCTCACAGACAGCTCGTCCCGACTTCGGCGATACATAACAAAGCCTTTCTGAACGCCCTGTTGCTGCGCAATGAGACAAATCAAGTCCAAAGCCAAGTTCTTCAAGAAGTCGCATTTCAAAGCGCACAAGTAATTCTGCATTTACAAATGGCTCAGCAAAATTCTGCATAAAAAGATGTAAAAGATCATATAAAATGGGATGCGGATCACGTTCAGGAAGAAGACGCAAATGGAAAGCTATCAACTGCAAAGCATAAAGTGCTTCTGGTAAAAGGATTAATCGTGCCGCATATAGATCAAGTGCTTCAAGCTTAAAAAGTCCTAGATGTTCTTCTAAACGCGCACCCCATTCAGCTTCAACTAGATTCCCAGGTTGAAGAAGAGCTGCCATACGACGCGAACGTCCTCCTTTTACCACTCCCATATAACGGCCATGCTGACGTGTCATGATTTCAAGAATAACACTTGTTTCACCATATTGGCGTGTACCAAGGATAATGGCTTGTTCTTTCCATCTCATGTTATTTTAAAAAATCTAACCCCATTTCACGATAACGCTCTGGATCAGTACCCCAATTCTCACGCACTTTCACAAAGAGAAAAAGATGAACCTTCTGTTCCATAATTTCCATTAGTTCCTTACGTGCTGCCTGACCAATCGCTTTAATTGTATCGCCTTTTGCTCCTAAAACAATTTTTTTCTGACTATTACGCTCGACATAAATCACTTGATTAATTTTAACTGAACCATCTGAGCGTTCTTCCCAGTTTTCTGTTTCAACCGTCGAAGAATAAGGTAACTCATCATGAAGGCGAAGGAAAAGTTTTTCACGGGTAATTTCAGCAGCAAGATGACGCATAGGCATATCTGAAATTTGATCTTCTGGATAATACCACGGTCCCTCCTGCATCATGTTACTCAATGCATAAAGCAAGTCCTTGCAACCCGACCCATTTAGAGCCGAAATCATAAAAGTCTGCACAAACGGCACATGCTCATTAATTTTAGTGGTTAGTGCTAAAAGGGACGATTTAACAACTGTATCAACCTTATTAAGAACGAGTATTTTATCCTGTTTAATATTTTTTACAATATCTAACATCGCATAGACATCATCCGAAAGACCATTTTGAGCATCAATTAAAACTAAAAGAACATCAGCACTCTTAGCGCTCCCCCATGCAGCAGACACCATTGCACGTTCTAACCGCTTATGAGGAGAAAAAACACCTGGTGTATCAATCAACACAATTTGCGTATTATCATGCATGACAATACCGCGGATCAAAGTTCGTGTTGTTTGTACCTTATGCGTTACAATTGAAACCTTTGTTCCAACTAATTGATTAACTAATGTTGATTTTCCGGCATTAGGCATTCCAATAAGTACAACAAAACCAGAACGCGTTTTAATAACGTCATCCATGATCATTTTTTCCCATTGTCTTCCATATACCTTCTCGTTGTAAAATTTTCTCAGCTGCCATTCTTTCAGCATATCTTTTAGAGCTGCCTTGCCCAATTTCTGGAGCAAACCCCAAAACATTGACCTCTACCATAAAAACAGGATCATGATCTGGGCCAGAACGCTTTATAACCCTATAATGTGGTTGTGCATTTCCTTGCATGTGAGCCCATTCTTGTAATTCCGTTTTAGCATCACGTCGACCAGCATCCATTTGTTTTGCCCGATTTTTCCAATATCTTTGAATAAAAGGGCGGACGCTTTCCAAGCCTCCCTCTAAATACATCACAGCTATCAAAGCTTCTATCACATCAGCATGCATATTGGTGAGTCGGCGTCCCTCAAAGTTTCTCATTTCAAAACCAACATGAATCATATCAGGTAGCCCCATCTCTCGTGCAATATCAGCACATGTTTGCGCATTGACCAAACCGTTTAAACGTACAGATAACTCACCTTCACTTGCTTGCGGGAAAAATTGATAGAGCATTTCTGCAATTAAAAGTCCTAGAACCCGATCACCTAAAAATTCTAGTCTTTCATAATTCCCTTGTTCCGAATCTTGTACACTAGAATGCGTTAATGCTCGCTTTAATCTCTCTTCATCTTTAAAACGATGCCCTGTCAGCTTTTCAAGCTGATCAATGATTGGACGTTTCATCGTTGATTCCTTGCTTGACAAGCGGCAAATCATGAACAGTATTTATAAAGGAGAACAGACGACTCCAACGCACATCAAACGGCCAGCGCCAAATCTGCCAAGCACTTGAACCATTGCTGATAGAGAAAAAAATCACACTTGCTCGACCAATAAGATTCTCCTCTGGAACATAGCCTACAGCTAAACGACTATCATCTGAATTATCGCGGTTATCCCCCATCATGAAATAATGTCCCTGTGGAACTTCAAAGACCTTCGTATCATCAACTTGTGGAATAAAAGCCAGATCAAGTGTATCGTAGCTAACACCATTCGGCATAGTCTCACGATAAACATCAACAGGGTAATTAACTTCTGTTATATCAGAATTATCAATCTTCCCAATAAAATGCCGCGTAACAGCCTGATCATTAATATAAAGAACACTTTGACGAACTTGTACACGATCACCCGGTAGACCAACAACACGTTTTATATAATCAATACTAGGATTACTTGGTAAACGAAAAACCACAACATCTCCACGTTGAGGCTGGGATGCCCAAATACGTCCCGAAAAAAGAGGAGGCGAAAAGGGCATAGAAAAACGAGAATATCCATATGCATATTTAGAAACAAACAGATAATCTCCTACAAGCAAAGTAGGACGCATTGAACCAGAAGGAATACTAAAAGGTTGAAAAAAGAGGGTCCGAATAAGTGCTGCTAAAAACAGAGCCTGTATTAGAACCCAAATAAATTCAAGAATTCCACCTTTTTCTTTCTTTCTATATATTTTCTCTTTCTGCATCATTACAGACTACCTTCCCATCGTAGATATAATTCATTTTTTATCATAATATTCAAATAATAAAAGCACAATCTCTAACCACGCGGAAGCGCTTCGATAATAATAAATGCCTGTGCCCAAGGAAAATCATCTGTTATACTCAGATGAATGACAGCTTCATAATGAGGAGGCAACAATTTCTGTAATTGCATCTGTGCACGATCTGTAAGTTTCATGACTGGTTTACCAGAGGGCAAATTGACCACTCCCATGTCTTTCCACCATACACCACAAGAAATTCCTGTCCCTAAAGCCTTAGCACACGCTTCTTTGGCGGCAAATCTTTTGGCATAAGAAGAAGATCTTTCTTTGAGGTTTTCAGACTTTATCTGCTCAATATCGGTAAAAATACGTTGAATAAAACGATCGCCATAACGAATCAACATTCTCTCAATGCGTCTGATATCAATGAGATCATTTCCAAGTCCAATGATCATAAATTATTACCCGAATTTCTTTGGAGCGAGTGCTTTTTTTTTATAATCTTTTGGTATCGCTTTTGTTGAAAACGGGCGATTGCTCTGTAAACCCCTATATAAGAAAGAGTACCAAAAACAATACCTAAAAGGGTACCACCTAAAATCATTGGTCTCATAATAGAATCCCAAGCGCCCTTAAAAAGCAAAGGTACATTTGTTAGTGTTAAACCATTAAACAAAATGCGAATTTGAGAAAGAGAAATCTCGTTTACATCGCTAAAAAGCGATAAACAGAAAGAGCCCACCTTATAATCGGCCATTACAATTAATAAAAATGTAAGTGGATTAGAAAAAACCGTCCCAATAATTGCTGCCGCAAAGTTTCCACGCAAAAGCCAAGAAAAAAATATTGCCAAAATAATATGCATCCCAAAAAGAGGCGAACAAGCTAAAAAAATACCAATAGAAAACCCTAACGCAACCTTATGCGGTGTTGCTGATATCCGTAAAATACGTTTACGTATGTAACAAAATGAACGAGAGAATGAACGACGCGGCCATAACCAAAGCCGAATACGCTTTACCAAATCTATTGATTCTCTACGACGAAAAAGCATATGATTCCTAATACTTATCTTGTGACAATAAAATAATGCGTATGATTCAAATTAATTTCTTCAAGCCTTTGCATAAAAAAAAAGAGAAAGACAATTAAATATTCCGACTTCCTGGCTTAACTGCTGGGATTACAGCAAGCTCAGCAGGAAGAGCATCACTCGCGTAAGATGCTATCTCATATTCAGCAAGGGCAATTAACGGAACTCCAACATCAACCTTACCACCAGAACGATCAAGAATACATGCACTCGCCAACACCTCTGCCCCTGCTGCCACCATAGCTTCAACCGTCTCACGAATGGAAAGACCTGTTGTAACAATATCTTCAACAATCACAACGCGTGCACCCTTTTTGATTTCAAAACGACGTAACTCAAAAACACCATTTACACGTTCTACCCAAAGAGAAGGAATACCAAGGTGACGTGAAGTTTCGTACGAAGGAATAAGACCACCAATCGCAGGACCAACCACATAATCAACTTTTTCTTCAATCAATTTTTTGATTTTTTCAGCTAACCCACGACATAACTTCTCCGTCAAATCAGCATGCATGAATACTTTCGCTTTCTGCATATAAGTAGCACTATGACGGCCTGATGTTAAAATAAAATGCCCTTCCAGAATAGCATCTGCTTGTTTAAAAATATCAATTACATCTTGTGTATTCATCGTAAAATTCCTCTTCTTATCCATGAACGCGCCGTACTACACTAACCGAACCGGCCTCTTTTAACTGAGAAAAAATACGATTCAAATGTTTTAAATCCCAAACTTCCAGATCAATCATAATTTCTGTAAAATCCGGTGCGGTACAGATAAATGACAAATTTTGAATATTGGCATCATTAGTAGAAATCACTTGGGTAATTTCTGCTAATGAGCCTGGACTATTAACAGCTAAGATATTAACTCGAGCGGGAAAACGTTCACTCATTTGGGCATCAATATCCCAGCGGACATCAATCCATCGTTCTGGTTGATCATCATACGCCATCAAAGCCGAAGACTGTATCGGATAAATAACAATTCCTGATCCTGGTTGCATAATGCCAACAATCCGATCTCCCGGTACCGCTCCTTCAGGAGAAAAACGGACAGGAATATCTCCACGCGTTCCTCGGATAGGTAATGCTTTGGATTGACGTTTGTTGGCAATTGCATCCTTTTCATTTTCTGGAACTTTAAAAATCATCCCTTGAGCATTTTCAATGTTAAACCAGCCTTCTTCTCCAGGCTTAAAAGACGGTTTTTGTACAACACGATGATCTTGATAATCAGGATAAACCGCTTTAACCACATCAGCAGAAGGTAATTCACCACGCCCAACAGCAGCTAAGACGTCTTCCACATCTTTGCGTGCCAAACGAGGCAACACTTGCTTAAGAATATCCTTTGAAAATTGTTTTCCCATATGTTCAAACGAACGCTCGAGTATACGATACCCCAAACCTGAATATTGCTTACGAACAGCTGCGCGAGTTGCTCGACGAATAGCTGAACGCGCTTTTCCTGTTACAACAAGAAATTCCCATGCTGCTGGTGGAATTTGGGCTTGTGAACGTATAATATCAACCTCATCACCATTTTTTAATTTTGTCATTAAAGGCATAATACGACCATTGATTTTCACCCCCACACAAGAATTACCAATGTCTGTATGAACAGCATAAGCAAAATCAATCGGAGTCGCGCCTTTTGGAAAAGCAATCAACCGGCCCTTCGGGGTAAAACAAAAAACTTGATCTTGAAAAAGCTCAAGTTTTGTATGTTCCAAAAACTCTTCTGGATTATCCCCATCTGATAAAGATTGAATCGTTTGACGTAACCATGCATAGGCATTGGTTTCGCTTGATAACTTCGAAGTTGAATAATTGGAACCATGATCTTTATAAATAGAATGTGCTGCAACGCCATACTCAGCAACTTCATCCATAGCAGCAGTTCTAATTTGCAATTCTACACGTTGTCTCGAAGGACCTACAATCGTTGTATGAATGGAACGATAATCATTCTGCTTTGGTATAGAAATATAATCTTTAAAACGACCGGGTACCATTGGCCACGTCGTATGGATAACACCAAGAGCACGATAACAATCATTCACTGTTTCAACAATCACTCGAAAACCGAAAATATCCGATAACTGTTCAAAAGATAATGCTTTACTTTCCATTTTGCGAAAAACTGAATAAGATTTTTTCTGACGACTTTTAACATCTGCTTTAATCCCATACTCGAAAAAAAGCTTTGTCAGTTCATTTTCAATCCTAGAAAGCAAATCACGGTTGCGCTTCGATAATTCAGAAAGACGATTGGTTATCGTACGATAACCTTCTGGATTTAAATAAAAGAAAGAAAGATCTTCTAATTCTTCGCGCATATCTTGCATTCCCATACGACCTGCAAGTGGCGCATAAATATCCATTGTCTCCTCAGCAATCCTGCGACGCTTATCATCACGCATAACACCAAGAGTACGCATATTATGAAGACGATCAGCAAGTTTGACTAAAAGAACACGAACATCATCAGAAATAGCGATAAGAAGTTTACGGAGATTCTCTGCCTGTACTGCCTTCTTCGATACAAGATCAAGCTTATTAAGTTTTGTGAGCCCTTCAACTAACTTACCGATTTCAGAACCAAAAAGCTGATCAATTTCTGCTCGTGTAGCACTCGTATCTTCAATTGTATCATGTAAAAGAGCAACGGCAATCGTCGCTTCATCTAACCGCATATCTGTCAAAATAGCAGCAACTTCTAAAGGATGAGAAAAATAAAGATCACCCGAAGCACGCTTCTGATGAGCATGCTTTCGCATTGCATAATTGTAGGCTTTATTTAATAGAACCTCATCGACGTCAGACTTGTAACGTTGAACACGCCCAACAAGCTCACACTGACGCATCATACGAGCATATCCTTTATCTCTTTACAATTTCATCCTTATCGAACAAGAAAAATAACCGCTACCGCATGACAATCTCTATACGTTTTCATAATATAAATCGCTGCAATTAATAATCGTCACTTTTCTCCGGAACAACCAAACCTTCAATGCCTGCTAAAAGCTCTTCTTCTGACATATAATCAAATGAACCGTTCTCTTCTTCTGACGATGCTCCAAAAACATTCTCAGATTCACTTGAGTGAGAAATAAATTCATTTGCCACTTCTGGCTCATCAACTTCTACATGCTTTTGCAACGAATGAATAAGATCTTCTTTCAAATCAGCAGGTGATAATGTTTCTTCTGCTATTTCACGCAAAGCAACAACTGGATTTTTATCATTATCACGATCAACTGTAATCTGTGCACCCTGTGAAATCTGTCGCGCTCGATGTCCCGCTAAAAGTACCAGCTCAAAGCGATTATCGACTTTATCAATACAATCTTCTACCGTTACGCGGGCCATTTATCTCTCTTTCTTAAAGCTTAAAAAATTTCATAGTGGGTGTAGAGTATATACAATAATCAAAATAAAACACAAGAAAAACAACGCAAGTTTTATTTTTTGCTCAAAAGCTTATTAAAAAGCTTGGACGCTTTATAAAAGCACATTCCTTTGATAAACTCACTCTCTCTTCTATCAAGTTTATTAAAAATCTTTCTCAATAACAATAGTTTCATGAACACTGTTTATGATAATGATTGCTTATCAATAAGAAAGTTTTCCCATTAAATAGCATCTTCATTCCTATCTTAGCTATTGAATAATCACTCTTTAAAAATAATGAGCAGTAGCTTAATGGTAAACTCTGTTACTAAATAGTTCCTTTGCATTCATCATAGTTGTTTACAAAGACATAATCCGTCATACACTCTATAAACAAAATAATTTTTATAAAAATGATAAATGCCACCTCATGAATAGCCAATTAACATCACTTTGCCCAGAACCGCCGAAAAATTGCAATTTATGCCCACGCTTACATAAATTTATCTCTGAGTGGCGTGTAAAAGAACCAAATTGGCATAACGCACCGGTGCGTCCATTTTTTCCCTATAAAGGTGCAGCAACAACACGCCTTCTCATTGTTGGTCTTGCTCCTGGATTACGAGGAGCAAATCGAACTGGACGCCCTTTCACTGGTGATTATGCGGGACACTTACTTTATTCCACTTTAAAAAAATTCGGTTTTGCTCAAGGCACCTTCGAAGAAAGAGCAGATGACACTCTTGAATTAATTGATGTAGCAATTGTCAACTCAGTTCGTTGTGTTCCACCAGAAAATAAACCCACTGGTGCGGAAATTAACACTTGCCGGTACTTCTTTTCTCCTCTTCTTACAAATCTTCCCAAACTTAAAGCTGTTATTACCCTCGGGACTATTGCACATCATTCCACATTACGTGCTCTCAATGCAAAAATTTTGGCTCATCCTTTCGGACACGGAGAAATAAACAATATCGGAGGATTACGTATTTTTTCAAGCTATCACTGTTCACGTTATAACACCAACACTGGGCGTTTAACAGATGCTATGTTTCATCAGATTTTTGAAGCCGCAAAAACATATCTGGATCAATGCTGAAATCTTCAAAGTGATAAAAAAGACATCGAAATCAACTTTATCACCCATATCTTTTTAAAAGTCTTGCTTTTTCACGTCCCCAATCACGTTTCTTTTCCGTTTCGCGCTTATCATGAAGCTTTTTTCCGCGTGCTAAAGCAATTTCCAACTTTGCGCGCCCTTTTTCATTAAAATAAAGCTTGAGAGGGACAAGAGTCATTCCTTCACGAGAAGTCGCATTAAAAAATCGTTCCATTTCACGTTTTGAAATTAATAATTTACGCAAACGGCGTGGCTCATGATTAAAACGATTAGCTTGTGTATATTCAGGAATATAGCTATTTACGAGCCATAATTCCCCATTCTCAAAGCTTGCATAACTCTCAGCAATATTCGCCTGATTAGAACGCAAAGATTTCACTTCTGCTCCCTGAAGAACAACACCAGCTTCAAGATTATCAAGAATTTCATAATTAAAACGAGCTTTACGATTGTCAGCAATTATTTTTCGTACTGGCACGTTCTTTTTTTTGTTCATGGCTACAATATCATTTTATTCTTTAAGAAGACCCGCATGCTGCAAAGCCGCATCAATAATTCTCTTTGTACTCTCTTTTAGTGGAACAATCGGTGAACGAACAGAACTACCACAAATTCCTAATTTCACAGCAGCATATTTAATACCTGCAGGACTGGGTTCAATAAAGACTGCACGATTGAGAGGCATCAAACAGTCATTTAATTTAAGAGCTGTTTTATAATCACCACGCAAACAAGCAACTTGAAGCTCTGCACAGAGTTTTGGAGCAACATTGGAAGAAACTGAAATACATCCTACACCTCCATGTGCATTAAAACCTAACGCTGTACAATCATCACCGGAAAGCTGTACAAAATCTGTACCACACTTTTCACGTTGTTCACTCACACGCTCAATTTTGCTTGTTGCATCTTTAACACCAATGATATTTTTAAAATCCCGACACAGGTCTCTCATCGTTTCTACAGACATATCAATAACAGAACGACCAGGAATATTATAAATTATAATAGGGATAGAAATCGCTTTCGCAATAGAAGAAAAATGCGTGTATAAACCAGCCTGACTAGGCTTGTTATAATAGGGCGTGACAACCAAAACTGCATCTGCACCAGCTTTTTGCGCGTGTTGCGCAAGCTCTACAGCTTCACTCGTGCTATTTGATCCTGCTCCAGCAACAACAGGAATACGCTTAGCAACCTGCCCAACACACAATTCTATAACCCTCTTATGTTCTTCATGACTTAAAGTGGGTGATTCACCTGTTGTCCCAACAGGGCTAACACCATGAATACCTTCCGCAATCTGCCACTCAATAAAATTGCAAAATGCTTTCTCATCAATAGCGCCTTCATCATCAAATGGTGTGATAAGCGCGGTCACAGCTCCCTTGAGCATGATAAACTCCCTATAATGTTCTCTTTATTTTTTTAGCCTTTAAAATTACTAATGATAGAGCATAATCTTGCTCTCTCATTGAAGCAAGATGAATTTCACAATAACTCTTACAAGATTTAACATGCTTCTCCTTCAATTCAGAATATTTCTCTAAAGTATCAGATTACATTAACCCGTTTTTCATGCTTGTGCGCTAAAAACTCTTGAGTGTTTCCAAAAAGCGAGGTCTCTAGGTTTTCTCTATGCGCACACTCTCTCTGCCCTTTTTTGTACAAATCCTTACTGTACTTATACTGGAAACAACAATTTTATTTTCAAGTTCATGGGCACAAACACGCCTTTCATATGGGAAAGCACCAATTCCTCTGAAACGTCCTACCTCTGTTGTCATAAAAAAAGAAGTTCAGAAACCCCTTAGACAGTTTCATATGCTTCCACACAATCCCCCTGCATCCAGTAATGATTCTACTCTCAAACAACTTAAAACTGGTTTAGATGCACTTTTAAACAACAATATTGCAAAAACAATAAGCCTTCGTAATTCAATGGAAAAAGATAGCCTTGATCGTCAGATTTTAACATGGGCAATCGGTATATCTAGCCAAGCCAATGTACCAAGCTCTGAAATCTTTAATGCAATCAAAGAGCTAAAAGGATGGCCAGGCATAGATATTATGCAACGTAATGCTGAACGTGCTTTTATTAATGAAACTAATTCCGTACATGTAATCATCCAAAAATTTTCTCATCATCTCCCTCTCACAGCAAAAGGTATGGCAATATACGCTAAAGCACTTATTGCAACTGGACAAACCACCCGTGCTCGACAAATCATTGCACCATGGTGGCATAAAGAAAAACTTAATGCAAAAGAAGAAGAGCTTATTCTTAAAAGTGCGAGAGTTGCATTAAAACCTATCGATCACCTGCAACGTATGAAATTTATGCTTTATGCACATCGTTTCGATTCCGCTGAGCGCGTTGCAAAGTTAGCCCTTGCTCAATCTCTTTTCAACGCTTTTGTTGCCGTTGAAAAAAATGATCCTAAAGCTGCAGAAAAATTACGCGCTGTGGAGAAATCATGGCAAAAAGATTCCCTCTTACAATTTGCTCGAATTCGCCATCTTCGGCGAACTGGGCAATATAATGTCGCTGCAACACTCATGATGAGAATACCAAGAGATGTATTAAAACTTATGGCTCCTCATGCATTGTGGAAAGAGCAACGTGCGCTTTCTCGCGAAATGCTTGATTTAAACAAACCTAAAATTGCTTATCAACTCGTTACCACACACCCTAGTATGCCCCCCTCATTGGCAATCGATGCTGAATTTCATGCAGGATGGTATGCATTACGGTTTCTTCATGATCCTAAATTAGCAATGCACCATTTTTCGCGTATTCCTCAATTATCTTCTACACCTCTTTCTGCATCCCGTGGATACTATTGGATGGGACGAACAGCAGAAACTCTAGGCGAACAGAAAAATGCTCAGAATTATTTTCAGCGCGCTGCTCATTTTGGAGCAACTTATTATGGTCAATTAGCATTAGCACATCTTAACAAAAAAAAGCTCGAAATTCCTTTTCCTAAACCAACAGCCAATGAACGACAACGTTTTAGCACACGTAATACTATTAAAGCAATTCAACGCCTCGAAGCAGCTGATTATGCTTATTTAGCTAAAATCTTTTATAGAGAACTCGGTAAAAAAATAGAAAGCCCTGGTGAATTAGCTCTTCTCACTGTAATGGCAGAAAAAAATGGAGACTATTATACCAGTCTCAAAATCGGAAAAACTGCTGTGTTTCAAGGGAAAAATGTTGGTGCACTTTCCCATCCTATAGGTGCTATACCAGCCTTTGCCAATGTTTCTGCCGCAAGACAAGCACTTGTTTATGCTATTGCGCGCCAAGAAAGTGAATTTAATCCAACAGCTATATCAAAAGCAGGTGCACAAGGTATCCTCCAATTACTGCCTACAACAGCAAAAACACTTGCAAAAAAATATTCAATCCCATGGTCTTCAAAAAAACTGAGCAGTGATTCCAGTTATAACGCCACATTAGGAACCTATTTTCTCAACGAGCAATTGGAACGCTTTAACGAGTCCTATATATTGACCCTTATTGGTTATAATGCAGGCTCCCGTCGTGTCGATGAATGGATCGAACGTTATGGCGATCCTCGAAGACAAGCCCTTGATAAAGTTATCGACTGGATTGAACGTATTCCTTATACAGAAACACGTAATTACGTGATGCGTGTCATGGAAAATTATGAAGTCTATAAAGCAAGGCTTACTGGAAAAATAGACATAAAAGCCGACCTTCTCTCTGGACGTTTGAAATAATATCACTTGTCTATCCCAAAGCTGTCCACTCTCGTTTTTCAGCTCACAAACCATATCATCACGGAAATTATAAAATAGAGGAAAATTAAATAAAAATCAGCTAAATATCAATGATACTCTGATGATTTTGTTTACCTTTGATAATGGAGGAGGAGGAAAAGATCCAACGCGATGAAGTGCCACCATAGCTAATCGATCAAGTTCCGGATCACCAGCAGAGATGACAATACGACTAGAAAAAATACTCCCCTGCTCACGCACTCTAAATTCTAACTTTACCGTTCCTTTTGCACGACTGATACGCTGTTTTACAACATATTCTTTTTGCATTTCTAATTGCGCCTGTACTTTTGCTAACCATTCTACTAACAAAGCATCTTCAAGTGCCGCTGTATCACCGCCCTGACTGCTAGTAGACGAGCGCACTGCCTTCATCGTCAGGCGTTTGACCATAGCCTTTCGCAGCGGTATTGGTTTTTTATCGGGCACTCTACGTTCCACTTTTTGAGGAAGAGGCTTCTCCAAAGACTTGAGAACCGCAAAATCATCTTTTTCTACAATATTCTGAGGCTCTTCGGGTTGAACCTTATCCATTGCTTCTAATCTCTCTGATTTCTGCTCTAAAAGATCAGACTGCAACAGTTCTGATTCTGAACTAACATTCGATAAATCTATATCAATATCGAAAGAATCTGTGTCAACATCCGGCTCTACAGTCTCTTGTACAAAAGACAGCAGAGCTGTCGGTGAAAGTACGCCATTGCTTACACCGGTACTGTAAAAATAAAACCGTGCTGCCAATGCTAGATGCAAAGAAAAAGCGCAAATAAACGCACCAATCCAAAGGATTAATAACCGCCTCGTATTTTTTAAAATCATAGTTTTTTCAATCGCTATTCTAAGCCCAACATTTGTGTTCAAGTTTAATTAAAACAGGCTATTTTGAAATTGCAACTTTTTTCTTGACTGATTTTATCATGTTTAATATGGTCTCTGTGTGGTTTTTTGCTTAATTAAATCACTTTTACTTGGCTGGCTAATTTACCATCGGTGAATCAAGCGTTTTTATAGTTTTAAGCGAGAGAGGGGATGTTTAAGAAAAGGTTAAAATGTGTTATGCGAATAAGACAAGAGAATATTCATAAAAGCTGCGTGATTTTAAGTGCGCTGTCTGTCTTTATACCTTCATTTGTTTTTGCACAAAGCAATGAAAGAAGTTCTATAACTGAGCTCAAACCAATTGTTATTAAAGGAAAAAAAACAGAGGGCAATTCAGGTTCAATAACCATTCTAACCGATCGTAAAACTGCTAAGGATATTGATGAAAAGCAAATAAGTGATGTCCATGAAATTAGTCGTCTCGATCCGTCCATAGCTTATAACTCAGAAAAGAAGAGTTTTGTAATTCGTGGTTTGAATGGAAGCCGTGTTCTCACAACAATGGATGGCATTGTTCTTCCGTGGCTTAGTGATATATTGCGTGATGATATGATGCGTGGAAGCACTGGGACTACCACCACGGGAAATGCAGCTTTTGATTTTAGTAGCGTTTCCACATTTGACGTTATTCAAGGGTCGGATTCTAGTCTTTATGGGTCTGGTGCACTAGGGGGTGTCATCGCTTTGCGTACTCTTAATCCTGAAGACCTTATCACTGAAGAAAAGAATTGGGGGAGTCTTATAAAAGGTGGTTATCATTCCGTTGATAATAGTTGGCGCATAAATCAAGCTTTTGCTGTGCATGCTCAACAAACATTTTTGCTCTTCCAAGGCTCCCATGAGCAAGGAAATGAGCGTAAAAATATGGGAACTATAGAGGGATATCAAGAACGTACACGTAAAAATCCCGCTTATTTTGACCAAAATAATTTGCTTTTTAAAATTCATCAGTATTTCAATGGAAAACATCGACTTGGTTTTACAGCGGAACGCTTTGATTATAATAAAAATACGCATTCATTAAATATGAGCGAAAGATACTCCCTTGGTTCCGTTTATAATCAGGAAAATAAACGCCGTGAGCGTCTTTCTCTTTCTTATAATTATAATGGCAATGGAGATACGCTTTTTGATGCATTTCACGGGCAATTTTATTGGTTAAAGCAATCAAATAATGATACTATGAGCGGGGTTCGTGTTAAAGCGCCAAAAGGAGATTATTTGGCAGATAATCTTGTGCGCAATACCAATTATGGTTTAAATGCTCACGCTTTTAAAAACGTGAATGTTAGCACTGTAAGCCATATATTAAAGCTTATCACTAATGTTTCGTTATCTCAATTTCATCATTATTTGTTAGCGAGAGATAATTGTCATTTGGAGGAAAATGCACAGGGATGTCTCTTTATGCCTGCTAATAGATCAGACTCACCAGATGCGAGGAGCTACAATTTTGGTTTAGCTTTTGAAGATGAAATTGGCTTTTCCCATAACCGCTTCCGTGTAACACCTGGTGTTCGTTATGATTGGTATAGGCATATCCCTCAGAAAACCTCCGCTTATGAGAAAGCTCTAATTTCTGACAAATTTCCTCCGGAAAGAAATGGTTCGCATTTTTCTCCTAAATTACGGATGGAGTGGGATGTTCGTGATCAAATAACGCTCTATGCTCAATGGGCGCAGGCTTTTCGTGCACCACGTGTTTCAGAGCTTTACGTCTCTTATATCAAACCCTCTGCTTATTACGTGAAAGGAAATCCTGACCTTAAGGCAGAAACGAGCAATGGATATGATGTTGGTATAAAATATGGAGATAAGAACTTTGGTGGTTCATTCAACGGCTTTATCAATCAATATAAGAATTTCATAGATACTATAGATAAAGGGCCATCAGAAGAGTTTCGGTTTGCGCGTCGGCATTACATGAATCGTTCAAATGTCCGGATTTTTGGTGTTGAAGCAAAAGTACATCTAGCTCTTAAGAGTGGGTTGCATAGCAATTTTGCCCTTGTCTATTCGCAAGGAAAAGATCTTGATAAAAATGAAACTCTAAGCTCAATTCCACCTTTGAAAACAGTTGTTGGATTGGGGTATGCAAAAGAATTTTGGGGAGCAGATGTTGTACTCACTTCCTCTGCAAAACGTGATAAAGCTACTAAAGAATCTAACTATCCCAAAATTCCGGGATATAACATTGTTGATATCTCAGGGTGGTGGAAACCATTTGGTGAAAAAGGATTTGTTATGAGAGCTGGTGTCTATAATCTCTTCAATACAAAATATTGGAATGTATCTGATCTTCCTGCAAGTAAAAGTGCAACACCAGATGATTATTATAGTCAACCTGGGCGTAATTTTAAGGTGTCGTTCGTACAGAAATTTTAGTCACTTTCTTAACTATTAGATCAATATAAAATTTTATCAGTAAAGGAATGAATTATCGTGTTTCTGTTATCATTGTTCTTTAAATTACAATGACTTGAAAGAAAATCTTTCATTCTTCCTAATTGATCGGTTTTTGGTTGTTATGCTGTTAATAAGAGCGGCTTTGTTTTTTGAAAGGTTGAATCACTCATTGAGAGTGGTTCAACTTAATATCTTAGAATTATAAAATTTTGAAAATTAACTCTCTAAAATAACATAAGGAAAGCCCATGTCATTATATACAGCCGAAATGATTCTTCGTTTGCGTGAAGAAAAAAAAGAAATGCGAAATCGTGATTTTGCATTCTCTCTTGGTATATCTGAAGCGGAACTTATTGCTGCTTATTGTACAATCGGAAAAGCCAAGAGACTAGAAGCTGATGTTGCTATACTCTTAGAAAATGCTCCTAAACTTGGAACAGTTATGGCATTAACACGTAATGAGTACGCTGTTCACGAAATAACAGGACGTTTTGAAGAGATTGTTCAAAGTCAACATATCCCAATTACACTTGGTGAAATCGACTTGCGTATTTTTCCAAAACAATGGAAATTTGGTTTCGAATATGACATGGTTGTTCTTGGAAAACCTACGAAAAGTTTGCAATTCTTTGATCAAAGTGGTGTTTCTATTTTTAAACTCTATCCTACAGATACGACAAATATGGAAGAGTGGAGCAAACTTGTTGATAAACTTCTTCGTGAAGATCAATCCCCTGTTCTTGAGATTCTTCCTGCTCCAACTTCAGCTCCATATGATATAGCACAAATAGATATTGAAAAATTCCGAGATCGTTGGCGGAAAATGACCGATGTCCATCAGCTTCATAAAATTATTTCTGAACTAAAAATTAATCGACATGATGCTGTGAAATATGCCGGTAGTGAATTTGCTGATGAATTAGGGGGGGACGCTATTGAAATTATGCTCAATAAAGTTGCACAACAAGAAATCCCAATTATGTGCTTTATCGGCAACAGAGGTTGTATCCAAATTTTCAGTGGAAAAATAAAAAATATTAAGCAAATGGGGCCTTGGATTAATATTCTTGATCATAAATTCGATATGCACTTGTTGCTTTCTGGAATTGATAAAGTGTGGCATGTTCGCAAACCTACGAGTGATGGTTATGTCAGTTCTCTTGAAGTCTTCGATAAAAAAAGTGAGATGATTATTCAATTCTTTGGCCTGCGAAAGGAAGGCCAAAAAGAACGTGAGGATTGGCGCTTTTTATTGAATAGTTTGCCCTCGTATAGAGAAACAGCAATCGCTTAAATCAAGGTGATATCATATGCTTACACTTTTTTTGCATAAACTACTAAAATTTTTCTTTATTTTTATATTGTTTTCTCTTTCCATCTTTTCTCAACCAGTAACGGCTGAACCTACAACGCAATTTTCTAAAAATGCACGTATTGTCTCTATTGGCGGCTCTCTTACAGAAATCGTTTATGCATTAGGAGCACAAGATCAACTTCTTGCCCGCGATAGTACAAGCGTTTATCCGCAAGAAGCGCTTAAACTTCCTGTCCTTGGGTATATGCGTGCTCTTTCACCTGAAGGTGTTTTATCACTTGCTCCAGAAGGTGTTTTATTAGTTGAAGGAAGCGGTCCACCTTCAACAATTGAAATTCTAAAAAAAACGTCAATCCCTATTGTGATTGTGCCAGAAAACTATTCCCGCGAAAGTGTTATAGAAAAGATACGCCTCGTTGGTAAAGCCCTTCATCGTGAAGCAGAAGCAGCGACATTAATTAAAAAAATAAGCAATGCATTTGTGGATAATGATGCTCTTTTGGCAAAAGTAACAAAACCAAAGCGTGTTCTTTTTATTTTCTCCGTACAAAATGGGCGTGTTATGGCTTCTGGAACAGATACAGCTGCCGATGGTATGATAAAACTCTCAGGTGGTATCAATGCCATCAACGATTATAAAGGATACAAGTTACTGAATGGCGAAGCATTAATGAAATCAAATCCTGATGTTATTTTACTTGTGAAGCATGGTGAAAAGTCCACTAACCTTGAAAAGATTTTAGCTATACCAGCAATTCAAGCAACAAATGCAGCAAAAAATCATGCTATTAAACAGATGGATGTTATGTATCTTTTAGGGTTTGGTCCACGCACCGCAGATGCATCAAGAGAACTTATTAATATGCTTTATAGTGCAAATCAAAATGGTAAGAGCTGATAGAAATGGTCGATAGTCCATCCCTAATGTATACACCTGAAACAAAAGAAAATAAAAACATAGAACGTGCGAATTTGAGAAAGATTGTATTATTAAGTCTTATCATATTCCTCATCTTTAGCATTTTTGCTGGAATTTTGAATGGCCCTTCAAACATTTCTTTCTTTGATTTTCTTCATGTAATGCTTACCAAAGAGTTTTCCATAAGCAGTAGAACACGTGATTATCTCGTGCTTATCGACATTAGGCTTCCCCGTATTCTCTTAGGATTATTGATTGGATCAGCTTTAGCCGTCTCTGGTGTGCTCATGCAGGGGCTTTTCCGTAATCCTCTTGCAGATCCTGGAATTGTAGGCGTATCAGCAGGTGCTGGCCTTGGCGCTGTTTTAGCAATTGTTATAGGCATTGCCTTTCCTGCTTCATTAACGCCTTTTCTAGAACCTTATAAAGTTATCATAGGTGCTTTTTTTGGTGGACTTCTTTCAACAATTGTCCTTTATATAATAGCAACCCATCACAGTTTTACCTCTATTGCAACAATGCTTCTTGCAGGTATTGCTCTTGGTGCTTTAAGCAGTGCGGTTGTGGGAACACTTATTTTTATCGCAAACGACCAACAACTCCGTGATATTACTTTTTGGAATCTTGGCTCTCTTGCAGGTGCCACATGGTTAAAAGTTTGGCTTATTCTCCCTTTTATCTGTATTGGTCTTCTTTTTTCACCCCTTTTATCGCGAGCACTTAACGCTCTTGCTCTTGGAGAAGCCGTTGCTAAACATATTGGTTTTAATATTCAATGGATTAAAAATGTTGCTATTCTCCTTGTTGCCCTCATGTGTGGTAGTGCGGTTGCTATTAGTGGGGGCATTGGCTTTATCGGTATTGTTGTTCCTCATATTTTGCGTCAGCTCATTGGTCCAGATCACCGTTATCTTATCCCCTGCTCTGCTCTATTGGGCGCAGCGTTACTTATTTTTGCTGATACCTTCGCACGCTTAATTGTTGCTCCAGCAGAATTACCAATTGGCATCGTGACAGCACTTTTTGGTGCTCCTTTTTTCCTGTGGATTCTTATATGCAAAAGGGGAACAGAATTTTCATGATTGAAGCAACCAATATTTGCGTTCAACGCGGCAAAAAACAAATTCTTAATCATGTCGACCTTCAAGCGAATTGTGGTGATCTTACCATCATTATCGGTCCTAATGGATCTGGGAAAAGTACTTTCATTAAAGCACTGAGTGGAGAACTTTCCTACAATGGGAAAATAACCTTAAATGGTTATGATGTTCGTCAGACAAAAACTTATGAAATGGCAAAAATGCGTGCAGTGCTCCCACAATCAACAACACTGGCATTTCCATTCCTAGTCCATGAAGTTGTAGAACTTGGTCTATCTGTAAACAAATTTACTTTTACCAAAATTGAATTACAAAATCTTACTCAAAAAGCTTTAGATCGTGTTGGACTTGCTAACTATAGCAAGCAATATTATCATAAATTATCAGGAGGAGAACAAGCTAGGGTGCAACTTGCTCGTGTGCTTTGCCAAGTTTGGAAGCCCGTTGATAATGGAATTTCTCGTTGGATGATCTTAGATGAACCTATTGCTAGCCTTGATATTCAACATCAGCTTGTTGTGATGGATATTGCTAAAAATTTTGCCCGTTGTGGTGGAGGTGTTCTTGCCGTTCTCCACGATCTCAATCTTTCCTCACATTATGCAGATAAAATGATATTGCTAAAACAAGGAAAGGTTCATTGTGAAGGAAATGCCTCTACCGTCTTGACAACACAAAATATACGCGATGTTTATCATTGTCCTTTAATCGTTTCTGAATTACCTAAAGCGGATATTCCATTTATATTACCTCAAACGGTATCCTGCCTATAAAATAATCGGTTTATTCTGAAATCTTTTTTCTTAAATCAAAAAACTAAACTCCCTAGCAAAGTGAAGTACACAAATGTGTGTAGAAATCATCTTTTTCATAAATGAACGCTTTTCTGTATCGTGATACACTATTTTGGAAGGAACTCAGCCCCCTCTCTTTAGTTCATAGTACCTTCACGCGTAACTTTATAATGTTGTTTTCTCATAATAGTCATACACTTTAGCTGTTGTTATAAATAGAAAAAATATTGATTTGTAAGAAAATATATCGCCCGCCTTATCTTGAATTATAACAATGAATAGAGTCATTTTTTTCCCTTGTTCTTATGCAAAATCATTTATTGGCACTTCACAAGAGGGATTGATATAATACATAGAACTTATTTGAAAATGAACTCAAGAATGTCTCTTGTAGACTTCATAATGTAAAGAATATGTCTTTCATCATACCATTTTTCAAACAATGTAAGATATTACAAATAGGATTCTTTTTACTATACATTGAACAGTAGTATAATTCCTCTTAAAAAGAGCTTAAAAAAAACTCTACCTTCAAACTTTTTAACAACAAATTTTTGATAATCTTTACATATTTTCTCTCTACGATCAGGAAGTTCTGATTGAATATACTTCCAGAACACTTCAAAAATATTTATTAATACTCTCAAATATTTTATTAATGAGAGGTGAACTTTTTATTACTTGCATAAAAAATAACGCGGAATGACTCCGCGTTAACAAGAGCATCAAAATAGTTAGATTAGTCGTCACCACCTTATAATCTTCATGATTTTATAGCATAAACAACAGTGATATTAACAGGTCGTGTTTCTCTCTCACCTGTTGGAGAAATGGTTACCTTGTGCGTGTGTGCACCTGCCGATTGCGTCATCCCTGTAATGATTTGATACTGATAACTTGGGTTCCTTCTGCCAAGATCATCAGCACCCCGTGCAACTCCGTGATACTGAAAATTGTGTGTATGTTCACCTGCACTTTCAATGGTAGAAACATGCGAATGTGATTTTATGCAATCTTGCTGTTCATGTGCAAATTGTCTATTTGCGTCTAGACCACGGCCATCATCAAAGCCACGTAAAAACATCCCTCTAAAGTCAGGAACTTTAAAGGTTGTATCATTGTCTTTTCCCCATTTATCACCTATTGCCTTGAATAACTGCGGATAATCTTTGCGCCTATAAGCAGTACCATCGCATAAAAGCCAGCCATTTGGTATTTCTTGCATAGCAAATGTAGCAATAAACCCTGAAGGAAAAAGTTCTACTTTCGGTGGTGGAAGAGGTGTGGGATTCAATAAAAACCAACCCTCACGATCTTTCATTGAAACATCAGCACTATATACCATTTCATAAATACCATCTGTTTGTAGCTCTCCACCTTCTAATGGTATAACACCGGTATTTGTCGCTTTATAGAGTAGCTTTTCTCCTATGTTATTAACGGTTATTGTTGTCGTACCAATGTTTACACCACGAGACTTAAAACGTATGATAATATCATTTTTGTATTTCTCTATAGGCGAAGCTGTCTTCAAGGTGATAAATGTTTTTTTATCTTCCACATTCACCATAAAACTTGAGTCAATAGAGCCACCACTATCTGCAAGATATTCACGCACACGTTGCATCATCGCTCGTGCACTATCATTGACAGAACTAGGTGGCTGCCCCTCTGCCCAATTAATGATACTATCTGAATTAGCATTTTCATCAGCCTTTAACGACCAATCATAAATATTAGACATTATAATCCCCCTCAATAACTCTTCTGGAAATTTCTTTTCTTTTTGCTGATCTCTATGAAGCAATCTTTCCTCATAACAAATGCATCAATTAAGAGTGATAAGACTGTAGATACATACCCAAAATCTGGAAAAACGCTATCATTAGTCGATACAGCATTTCTGCTGTACCCATTTGTGATTTGTTTTTCTCTTTTATTCTTCCCCCAATCAAATGAATTCAATCCACTACATTTTTAATAAAAACGGCACCCCTGCTTTGCGTTACTAATGCAATCACTTCCTTTGGTAAGACTCGCCTATTATTATCTCGCTGTAATTATGCAATTATACTTTGGAATCTTCTGTTTTCTTGTAAAGTTTACAAGATTATTCATAAAATCCCTTGCTGTGGATTTAACATGACTGCAGTCGGAGGAAGTTACCTATTGATAAAATAAAAAACTCATTGATGAACTTGCGCACTTAATAAATCCTGCCATATCTGCTAATACCCTCGGCACTTTTAAATGCTTTATTCTACAATATCTTAGTATATACTAATCCTTTTCTCTATCAGTCTTAGAAATTATGCAAACAATAGAGATCTTTTAATCGGTATTTGCAAAATTTACAGAGCTTGTTTTGCATCATCCTTGCAAATAAACTATGACTTCAGTTGATTTTTTCTATACCACACAAGCTAAAAAAATTTACTTTACGCTCTCTACCCTCCCCATCGCATTTTCATCTGCACAGAAAAACCTTTTCAAACAAAACTCATTTGTAAATTTACCCTGAAAACTGTTTTTACTGAATAAAGACCAACGTTCTTAATTGAATAGCTTCTGCTTTTAATCTAACGCATAGCAAAGGATGTCTTCAAGACAGCCAATTACCCCACAATTTAACTCAATAACGTAGGAATTATATCTAAAAATACTAAAAAATGCATAATATATTCATCAAAACTGAAGAATATAAACAATTTCTTTAGATTAACTAAAAACCGTAAAGGCTGCTCCCCCTATAAACGTAAACCACGGCTCTCCAAACACCCGCTTACGTAGTTGCCTTCTCCCCTATTAATACTTAGCAGAGCTACCCTTATATATATTTTATTACATACAGATTTTTTTTGCAAGAGCAATAAACCATGCTGAACAGCACTTTGGCATTATTCGTCTTTTTTTCTTCCTCATCGTAATATCAGAATCAGTATTCGCCAAACTATTTGTTCACCGCTCCTGTCTTATAAAACCAACATTCTAATCATATTAAAAATAAAATGATTACGTGAGATAAAAGTGATAAAATACTAATCAAAAATTTGTTAGAAGTATATTAAAGTTAGGAATAGGTAAATAACATAACTTAAGCTAAAAATTAAAACAATATACAAAAAGTGATAAGCATACGTTCTATCATTTTAGTCATAAATTTTTACTCTTCCTATTCTTTTCTTTATAAAAAACTTTAGTATCTAACTTTCAACTTCATAGCACCTGTTTTCATTCTCCAAAATACATAAAAATCGTTCAAAACATATCTTTACGATTGACAATATAAATATTTAAGCACAACCATAGTTACGCTAACAGAAAGCCTTTAAGTGGGGGATAGCACGAATATTATGAAAGAGATTGCATCATTTTTTTCAATGAAGCTTTTTGATTTTCATTTAATATATCTTGGTATGAAGGTGATCTTATATGTTCTCCTTAATGTGGGCATACCTGATTAAGACTTTGAATATTTCTCCATTAACATAGCAATCTGTTTTTGAACCATATGTTTATAAGGAAAAAATTTATGCAGAAAAATATTCCATCAATCAGCTGCCCCCCCTTTCCTTCCTCACGTAAAATTTACCAACAAAGTCCTGTCTTTTTTGATGTCCGTGTCCCATTGCGTGAGATTTTATTGACCGATGGCAGTGGTGAGGAACCTTTGAACACCTACGATACTTCCGGCCCATATACCGATAAAGATATGAGGATTGACATTACAAAAGGTTTACCAGCAATTGGTTCATCTTGGCTCTCTAAACGTGCTGATACTGAGCCTTATCCTGCGCGCGCCATTAAACCTGAAGATAATGGGTTAACCTATGATCCTTCCCCTATCCCAATCTTTGAACAAAAGCGTCCTATTTTGCGAGCAAAAAATGGCAAAGCAATTACGCAAATGGCTTATGCTCGTGCAGGTATTATTACCGAAGAAATGGAATATGTTGCTATACGAGAAAATGAAGGACTTGTGATACACGATCAGAAAAAAGTGCAATCAAATAAAAACTTTAATAATGCAATACCAGAAGTGTATACTGCCGAATTTGTTCGCAATGAAATTGCCTGTGGACGCGCTATTATTCCTCAAAATATCAATCATCCAGAATGCGAACCAATGATTATCGGACGCAATTTTCGTGTTAAAATTAATGCTAATATTGGCAATTCAGCCGTTACTTCATCAATGGCAGAAGAAGTCGATAAAATGGTTTGGGCTATTCGTTGGGGAGCAGATACAGTTATGGATCTCTCAACAGGGCGGAATATTCACAATATTCGTGAGTGGATTATTAGAAATTCGCCAGTACCGATTGGAACAGTTCCTCTTTATCAAGCGCTCGAAAAAGTACAAGGTATTGCGGAAAATTTAACATGGGATATTTTCCGTGATACACTCATTGAACAAGCAGAACAAGGGGTTGATTATTTTACCATTCACGCAGGATTAAGATTACCTTTTATCCCTTTGACTGTTGATCGGGTAACAGGTATTGTCTCACGTGGTGGTTCTATTATGGCAAAATGGTGTCTTCATCATCACAAAGAAAGTTTCCTCTACGAGCATTTTAATGAAATTTGTGATATCGCACGCACATATGACATCTCTTTGTCATTGGGAGATGGACTGCGTCCTGGCTCTATCGCCGATGCCAATGATGAAGCCCAATTTGCTGAACTTAAAACTTTAGGAGAATTAACAAAAATTGCTTGGGAAAAAGACGTCCAAGTTATGATTGAAGGCCCTGGACATGTTCCAATGCACAAAATTAAAGAAAATATGGAGCAACAATTAGAGCTCTGTCATGAAGCACCTTTTTATACTTTAGGACCGCTTACCACTGATATTGCTCCTGGTTATGACCATATTACATCGGCAATTGGTGCCGCTATGATTGGATGGTTTGGAACAGCCATGTTGTGTTATGTAACGCCTAAAGAACACTTAGGACTCCCAGATAAAAATGATGTTAAAACTGGTGTGATCACCTATAAAATTGCCGCCCATGCCGCTGATCTTGCCAAAGGTTTACCTCGGGCACAATTGCGCGATAATGCTCTTTCGCGTGCACGATTTGATTTTAGATGGCAGGATCAATTCAACATTTCTCTTGATCCAGATACAGCCTGTACTTTTCATGATGAAACAATGCCTAAAGAAGCCCATAAATTGGTGCATTTTTGTTCCATGTGTGGGCCAAAATTTTGTTCCATGCGTCTTTCTCATGATATTCGTGATGCAGCAACAATGAGAAAAACAAAAGATGAAGGGATGATTGTTATGTCTAAGAAATATCAAAAAAATGGTGATCTTTATATAGATGCCCTTCCTGCTCAAAAAAAGAGTGTCAACAGTTGAAAAATATTCTTATCAAAGGCGCAGGTGTAGGAGGGTTAACAATTGCCTCTATGTTACAACAAAAAGGTGTTGCTGTTACTCTCTCGGCCCCTGCTCATTCTCCTATAGGGACAGCCAGTTGGTATGCGGGAGGAATGCTAGCACCTTACTGTGAAAGAGAAAGTGCCGAACAAATTGTTGAAGACCTTGGTATACAGGCTATAGATTGGTGGGACAAAACGCTTCCCAATCTTGTTATACGACAAGGGACTCTCGTTGTCGCACCTATACGCGATAGGGTAGAGCTTGAACGATTTTCAATGCGCACACATAATCATAAAACTATGAACCGTTCAGAGATAGCTCAGCTTGAACCTGATCTTGCTGAACGCTTTAACTCTGCACTTTTCTATGAAAAGGAAGCACATTTTGATCCTCGCAAAGCACTGATGGCTTTAAAGGAAAATCTTATAAAAAATGGGGCGTGTTTTGTTGATATAGAAATATCTGAATCAAATTTTGATATTGTTATTGATGCAACTGGAATAGCGCGTTTAGGAAAAGATAAAAATATACGGGGTGTACGTGGAGAAATGCTTCTTGTCCGCAGTACAGATATTAAAATTTCTCGACCAATTCGCCTCCTTCATCCACGCATTCCTCTTTACATTGTTCCTCGGCAAGATAATATTTTTATGATTGGAGCAACAATGATTGAGAGTGATTTTGATGGTGCCATCTCTGTGAGGTCAATGATGGAATTACTCAATGCGGCTTATACCTTGCATCCAGCTTTTGCCGAAGCGGAAATTATTGAATCTGGCGTTGGTATACGACCATGCTATCCTGACAACTTTCCTTCTGTGTATAAACATGGTAATTATATTTCTATTAATGGATTTTATAGACATGGTTTCCTTTTATCTCCAGAGATGGCAAAACGAGCAATGAAGTTGGCATTGGAATAAAACATGCAAATATTTGTTAATGGTGAAAGAATCCAAACAGAAGTTATGACTCTCAGTCTAGTGCTTGAAGAATTGGGTTATGATGGAAATTGGCTTGCAACCGCTGTCAATGCAGAAGTTGTTCCCGTCGAGGAACGAAGCCAATTTATCTTGCATGAAGGAGATAAAATTGAAATTTTAAGCCCAATGCAAGGAGGCTAAAACTATGCTGAATCTTTATGGACGTAAATTTTCTTCTCGTCTTATGTTAGGTACAGCGCAATATCCTTCACCAGCAATCCTTCGTGATGCTATTTATAAAGCAAATACAGAAATTGTAACCGTTTCATTGCGCCGAGAAACCGCAGGTGGAAAACAAGGTGGACAATTCTGGCAATTTATTAAAGACCTTAATGTAACAGTGCTTCCCAATACCGCAGGTTGCTATACTGTTAAAGAAGCTGTTACAACGGCTCGACTAGCACGAGATCTTTTTAAAACATCTTGGATTAAACTCGAAATTATTGGGAATCCGGACACCTTACAGCCGAATGTTTTTTCCTTAATCGAAGCAGCGCAAATCTTAAATAGTGAAGGTTTTGAAATTTTTGCCTATACAACCGATGATCTCATCGTTGCGGAAAAACTCTTGGACGTTGGATGCCATGTTATTATGCCTTGGTGCGCTCCTATTGGCTCTGCCAAAGGTCCTCATAATACCGATGGATTGCGTTCTATCCGCGCTTACCTTCCAGATGTTACTCTTGTTATTGATGCCGGAATTGGACGCCCATCCCATGCTGCTGTTGCTATGGAACTGGGGTATGATGCGGTCCTTCTTAACACTGCTGTTGCAAAAGCAGGTGATCCTGTCTTAATGGCTGAAGCATTTTCTAAAGCTGTTCAGGCCGGACGGATAGGGTATAAAGCAGGACTGCTCGAAGCACGTGATACAGCAATTCCTTCAACACCAGTCATTGGAAAAGCCGTATTTTCATGAAACTGGATCCATTTTATCTTATCGTTGACACTGCTGATTGGGTTGAGCGCTTGGTTCCTCTTGGAATAAAACTCATACAATTGCGTATGAAAAATGAAGATCCAAAAACGATTAGCCAACATATTAAGCGTGCAAAAAATGTATGCGATAAATTAGGAGCACAATTAATTATTAATGATCATTGGAAAATAGCAATTGATGAAAAGTGCAATTTTGTTCATCTTGGACAAGAAGACTTAAGCAACGCAGATCTTCCTGCAATTCGTAAAAACGGTATAAAACTTGGTCTGAGTACACACGATGAACATGAGCTCGATATTGCAATATCCGTTAATCCTGAATATATCGCCCTTGGTCCTATTTATCCAACAATTTTAAAAGAAATGAAATGGAAACCGCAAGGATTGGAAAGAATCAAACAATGGAAAAAAAGAATTGGTGCTCTCCCTTTAGTGGGCATTGGGGGCTTAACACCAAAACGCGCCATTGGTGTTTTAAAAGCAGGCGCCAACAGTGCTGCTGTTGTAACCGATATTATCCTTCATAAAAAACCTGAACAGCGTGCAAAACAATGGATAAAGGTAACGCAAGAATGGCGTTAAGACCTTCTATTCTTATTGTTGCAGGAACAGATCCAACAGGAGGGGCGGGTGTTGTTCGTGATATAGAAACAGCTGCCCATTTTCGAATAAAAGCAAATTTAGCTCTTACCTGCGTTAACGTACAAGATGATAACCACGTGACGGAAATTGTCCCTATGGATGGCAAACTTATCGCTGCGCAAATGCGCTGTGCCTTAGAGGCTAATCCCATAAGCGCAATAAAGATCGGTATGACCGGTACACAAGCAATTATAGCAGCAATCTGTAATGTATTAGAAGACTATCCCCATATTCCCGTTATTCTTGATCCTGTACTTATCGCCTCATCAGGAGGAAAACTAACAACAGAAACAATTATTGAAACTATGATTAATGCACTTCTTCCTCATGTTGATCTTCTAACACCAAACAGAGAAGAACTTTCTCTTCTCAGCACAAGCCCCTTGGCATCTCATGATGAACAAGCAATAGAACAAGCCAAAAAACTTCTCTCTTTTGGTTCGCGCTCTATCCTAATAAAAGGTGGACATGCCGAGGGCCCTCTTGCAATCGATAGCTTAATCGATGAAACTGGAATTCTACATATCTCCACTCCACGCTTAAAGGGAACAATGCGTGGAACAGGTTGTATCCTATCAAGCGCTATTGCTGCACATTTGGCATTAAATGAATCTCTCGTTGAAGCCGTCAAAAAAGCAAAAACATATATCTACACATTATTATTAAACCACCGTAAAAAAGAGCTCTAAACTCATATATCTTATCATGATTGATTAGTATTCTTATAATGAGATTAGCAACGAAAACATCATACAGCTTGAAGAATAATGCTATCTGGTCTATTCCTTTAAGAGATCTATGGATAAAAAAATACGATGTCAAACCAAACTCAGTACTCACTCTCCTATGAAGAGCTTCTCATTTTCTACAAAGAAAGTGGTGCTGATGCCGTGCTGGCTGAAGCACCCATTGACCGCTTTAGTCAATCAGAGGAAAAATTAAAGCAAGTAATAAACACTTCTCATCATCAAAAAATACCACCAATCATAAAGCAGCATAGCTCCCCACCGCGTAACTCTGATACGATACAACACACTCTCTCAGCCATAGAAATGGCAAAAAATGCTCACACACTTGATGAATTAAAGTCCGCCCTCCTCGCTTTTAATGGCTGCTCTTTAAAACTAACAGCAAAAAATACTTGTTTTTCAGATGGAACAGCAGGAAGTCCTCTCATGCTCATAGGAGAAGCACCCGGACGAGAGGAAGATATACAGGGAATTCCTTTTGTAGGAAAAGCAGGAATGTTACTTAATAAAATCCTCGCATCAATTGGCTTAGCAAGAAATAATGTTTACATAGCCAACACCATTCCTTGGCGCCCACCAGGAAACCGTACACCAACGCCAAGAGAAGTCGCATTATGCCGTCCTTTCATTGAACGACAAATTTACTTAGCTAATCCGCGTGTTCTTATAGCGCTGGGAGGGATTGCTATGCAATTTCTTACGGGATCTCAAAATGGAATTATTCGGACTCGGGGAAAATGGTTTACCTATGAGAGCGAAAATAATATAAAAATCCCTGTTATGCCAACTTTTCATCCTGCTTACCTTCTTCGAACACCGAGTCAAAAAAAGCTTACATGGATGGACTTTTTAGAAGTAAAAAATCTCTTAAACAACCTCTCGTAATTTCTTAAACTTCACCCTACCCCACAATATAAAGACCCTTTCGCTCATTCGCACTTAAATACAGATAGGAAAAAATTATGAAACAACCAAAAACGCCCATCTATCGTTTGGAAGATTATCAACCAACACCCTATGCTATCCCTAAAACACAGCTTTACTTTTGTTTAGACCCCCAAAAAACCTTTGTGACAGCAACATTATTCATTGAAGCACGCCAAAATACAAAAGAGAGAATGCCCCTTGTGCTTTCTGGCGATGATCTGTCATTAATTTCTGTTGCTATTAATGGCACAAAATTATCTGACGATGCCTATAAAAGCACTCCTTCATGCTTAGAGATTACAACCCCACCAGCAGCTCCTTTTACATTGCAATTGGTCACAGAACTGAATCCCGAAAGCAATCGCCAACTCATGGGGCTTTATCTTTCAAATGGTGTTTATTGTACACAATGCGAAGCAGAAGGATTTCGTCGTATCACCTATTTTTATGATCGCCCAGATGTTCTTTCCACTTATACAGTAAAAATTGAAGCAGATTCTCAGAAAATTCCCATCTTGCTTTCCAATGGAAACCTTATAGAGACAGGAATTCTTGAAGATAACCGTCATTTTGCTCTTTGGGAAGATCCTTATCCAAAACCATCTTATCTCTTCGCTTTAGTTGGTGGTGATCTTGATAAATTAGAAGATCATTTTACCACCGTCTCTGATCGGCGTATTAAACTTGGCATCTATGTTGAAAAAGGAAAAACCAAACGTGCAACCTATGCAATGGATGCGCTCAAACGTTCTATGCGTTGGGATGAGAAATGTTTTGGACGCGAATATGATCTTGATGTTTTCAACATTGTTGCTGTTTCCGACTTTAATATGGGTGCAATGGAAAACAAAGGGCTTAATATCTTTAATGATAAATATGTTCTTGCAGATCCTGAAACAGCGACTGATCAGGATTATAGAAATATCGAACGTATTATCGCACATGAATATTTTCATAATTGGTCTGGTAATCGTATTACCTGCCGTGATTGGTTTCAACTCTGTTTAAAAGAAGGCTTAACGGTTTACCGTGATCAAGAATTCTCTTCAGATCAAAATGTACGCAGCTTACAGCGAATTGAAAATATAAAAACATTGAAAGCTAAACAATTTACTGAGGATTCTGGTCCTCTTGCTCATCCTGTACGTCCGCGTCAATATAGACAAATCAACAATTTTTATACCGCAACGGTCTATGAAAAAGGTGCGGAAGTTGTTCGTATGGTGCGCACTCTTTTAGGCCCTGCTCTTTTTCGTAAAGGGATGGATCTCTATTTTCAACGCCATGATGGGCAAGCTTGCACAATTGAAGATTTTATCGCCTGTTTTGCTGAAGTTTCTCACCAAGATTTCTCACAATTCATGCTGTGGTATGAACAAGCTGGCACACCTCATGTGGTAATTGATACGGATTATAATGACGGTGTTCTAACAATTCACGCAAAACAACGTATTCCAGAAACGCCGCAACAAGACACAAAAAAGCCTATGCTTATCCCTATCGCTTTTGGGCTCTTGGGAGATAATGGAGAATCTCTCACTTATGAATCTGATACAGATATTCAATCAGACGTTATGCTTCTCTCCAAAGAAAATCAAACGTTCACATTAAGGGGATTACACGAAAAGCCTGTTTTATCACTGCTTCGAGATTTCTCGGCGCCTATCAATTTACAAACTCCATTCAATGAAAGCGAACTCACCTTTCTTGCACAAAATGACAGCAATCAGCTTAATCGTTGGCAGTCGCTTAACCATTTGATGACGCAAGCTCTTATTGAAGCTATTCAGGATAAAACACAAACAAAAGAAAACATGCCCCCTGCTTTACTAAAATTAATTGAAAACATCCTTAAAGATGAAAGTCTTGAACCGGAATTTCGCGCATTTTGTTTAAATTTACCGAGCGAAATTGAACTTGCCTATGCTATCGGTAAAAATATTGATCCAGAGCGGATTCACCACGTGCGCAATCAGTTTTTAGCTTCACTCGCACAGACACATCAGGAACTCTTCACAAAAGTTTATATGCAAATGGAAACCGATGAACCCTATTCACCAAATAGTGTACAAGTTGGAAAACGAGCATTACGCAACATTATGTTAGACTATCTTGCCATTGCGGAAGCCCAACCAAATCGTGCTGCCATACAATATGCAACAGCTGATAATATGACTGATCGCATCGCTAGTCTTACCATTTTAGTGCAGCACTTTACCGAAAGTGAGCAGACACAAAATGCCTTAAATGACTTTGAAAACCGCTACCGGCATGATCCTTTGGTCATGGATAAATGGTTTTCCATTCAAGCAATGGTTGCAGGAACATCAACACTTGTCCATGTTCAAAAACTCATGGAACATCCACTTTTTTCAAAAGATAATCCCAATCGCGTACGAGCCTTGATTGGTGTGTTTGCCTCTAATAATCTAACAGGCTTTAATCGAGCTGATGGTGCATCCTATCATTTCCTTTGCCAAATCATTTTAGAAATTGACAAAAAAAATCCACAGCTTGCTTCATGGTTATTAACAACAATGCGCTCTTGGCGACAATTAGAACCTGTTCGGCAACAAAAATTTGAAACTGCATTAAAAATAATTGCAGAAGCTCACCAATTGTCAAGCGATGTCGCTGATATCATCGATCGTCTCCTCGCTTGAAATAAAAAAAATACTTATAATCAATATGTTATAACATACCTTGTAAAATCATATCAACACACTAGGCGAGAACGCTGAGCCTATAAACAGGAAGTTTAAACCTGTTTATAGGCCACATTAGAATACCTTTCCACTTCCATAATCCACATTCAATAACAGTAAAATTATTTTTTCTAAAAAAAGACTGGACAGAGGACTCCTGTTTTGATTCATTGCACTTTATGGGGTTGTTATGAATATCGAAGCAGTTTTTAAAATATATTATTCCGTAATTAAAGGAACGAGAAATGGCTAAATTGGACGCATATAATGCGCCAACAGAGGGGTATGCTAATTCAAAATCAGGCGCTGACAATCATAAAGCGCACAAGGAGCATATCAACCTGTTTTCTGGCTCAGCCTATCAAAAACTTCTTTTTATTGAACCTTGGCTGCGACGTTCACTCCCCTTTGTCATTCTTGTATTTCTTGTCGTGCTAGCAGCAATTCGTTTTATATCAATCTATGATTGGCGCCATGCGATTGATAAAAGCACACGTTCTACTCTCACTCTCTCGGCCTCTCATATTACTAATATAATTGAACATGATTTACTTGCTGCTACGCAAAAGGGCAAAGTCGTTACCCTTTCTCACAATCATTTGCAAAATATCCTTACTAGTTTTAGCACTCAAGGCCTTGTCAATCCCAACACTGTTATGGCCATAGTCGATCAAAAAGGTAACGTCCTAGCTTCATCAAATTCCGAGATTATTGTAGGAAAACCTTTACAAGATTTTATCTCTGAAAGCATTGCTTTACAAGCTCTGGAAAAACATGCTGAAGTCATGAAAATCACAATAGGTAAAGATGTTGCCGCCCTTGCTGCTTTTCAGCAAACAGAAAATGGACACTATGGTGTTTTCATCAGTGAAAAAACACAGCATATCTACACGCAATGGCGCAAAATTTTCTCATTAAATATGACCCTGTTGATAGGAACAAGCGGTGTTATTTTAGCTCTCCTCTACGCCTATTACAATCAAATTATAAGAGCACGCAATACAGATTTGATTTCAGAAAAAACTCAAAATCGCATTGATATGGCAATGATGCGTGGACGCTGCGGTCTATGGGATTGGAATATGGCAAGCGGACGTGTTTACTGGTCGCGAGCAATTTATGAAATGCTTGGCTATGTTCCTCAAGATGCACTCCTCTCAATTTCCCAAATTACTGCTATTATCAACCCAAATGATGCTAATTTTTTTGATCTTGCTCAAGAATTAATGAGTGGTAAAAAAAAGCATATTGATCTTAATGTCCCCATGCGTCATGCTGATGGCCATTATATATGGATGCGTATTCGTGCTGAAGTTACCGACGAAGAAGAACCCCATTTGGTCGGTATTGCCTTCGATGTCAGTGAACAACGGCAAATCGCAGAAGAAACAGCGCAAGCTGATCTTCGAATTCGCGATGCAATTGAAAATATTTCAGAATCTTTTGTCTTATGGGATGCCGAGGAGCGTTTAGTTATGTCTAATAGCAAGTTTTGCGAATATGCAGCTATCCCTAAACAGGTTTTACAATCAGGAATCCAACGTGCAACCGTCGAAGCTATGGCTCGCCCTGCAATCAGTGAATATCCTCTCAAGGATGATGGTGATGGTAACTTAACGAGCATTCGCCAAACTGCCGATGGTTGTTGGCTTAAAATTAATGAACGCCGCACACAAGATGGAGGACTTGTTTGCATTGGTACAGATATTTCCGAACTTAAACAACAACAAGAAAAATTTGAAGATAGTGAAAGACGCCTTTTTTCTTTTATTCAAGAGCTCAAACGTGCTCGAGGAAACGCGCAACAACGTGCAACAGAAGTTGAAAAACTTAATAAAAGTCTGAAAGCAGAAAAAGAGCGCGCTGAAAGTGCTAACAAAGCTAAATCAGAGTTTTTAGCGAATATGTCCCATGAATTGCGCACTCCACTTAATGCTATTCTTGGCTTTTCGGATATCATGTTGCAATCCACCTTTGGTCCTCTTGGCTCACAACGCTACAAAGAATATATGCATGATATTTACAATTCAGGAACACATCTCCTCACACTTATTAACGATATCCTTGATATGTCCAAAATCGAAGCTGGTAGATTTTCTCTTGATTGTAAAAATATCAATCTCGAGCCCATCATCAGTGAAGCTGTACGAACACTCACGCCACAGGCCCAAGAAAAAAATATTTCTGTTACAACAAATATTGCTCCAGAACTGCTCGCAGAAGTGGATGGCCGTGCTATGAAACAGATCTTTCTTAATCTCATCTCTAATGCTGTTAAATTCACACCTTCTGGAGGGAGTATTGATATCTACGCTTTTAGGAAAAAAAATAACCTTATTTGTAGAATTAAAGATACAGGCGTTGGTATTCCTCAATCAGCAATAAAAAAACTTGGACAGCCTTTTGAACAAGTTGAAAATCAGCTCACTAAAACCCATACTGGTTCAGGACTTGGTCTGGCCATTTCGCGCTCCCTATTAGAACTCCATAAAGGGAAACTTGAAATTATCTCCAAAGAAATGAAGGGAACAACTGTTACCATTACAATGCCAATCAAACAAAGTTAAATTCCTCCTTTTGTTCTCGTTGTAGCAAAATCTGTTTCCGCCAAGCCCCCCAACGATATCCAGAGATAAAACCATTCTTGCGCACAACACGATGGCAAGGAATAATTAATGCTAATTTGTTACACGCACATGCATGAGCAACTGCACGAAAAGCATTGGGCATACCAATACGTTGCGCTAACGCTTCATATGAAATTGTTGCACCACATGGAATGTTACGTAAAACTTCCCAGACTTTCTGTTGAAAGACTGTACCCCTTATATCTAAGGGAAAATTATATTTTCTTACCAACTGAGGCGTTTCTATCATTGCTACAATATGTGCAACTTCGCTCTTAAATGTCTTATCATTATCCACCTGTTTTGCATCACCAAAACGTACCATGAATTCCTGTAATAATTGTTCTGTAGTATCTCCCAACGCTATATTACAAATTCCTTTTTGAGACTTTGCCACCAAAAGCCCGCCTATCGAGACGTTTTTCAAATAAAATATTTTTTGTTGGGAAATGTTTGGCATTTTGACTTTTTATATTTTAAAGGATTTCAGCACCATAAATAAAAGAAGTTTTCTCATCACATTCTCTAAAAGGGAAAACAAAATCTCCTTCAAATTCATCTCCTGAAGGATTATTCAATAATCATACTTGCCCCATTTTATGGAATAATAGATAAAATAGTAAGAATCTCAATTTCTGTTATACTTCAATCCTATTCGTTAAATATATCATGAATATAATTTTTTATCTCAAAAGTTTTTCTATTTGTATTTTCTTCCATCTAAACAAAACCTTTATAACAACACAAAAAACAAATTTCTAAGGAAAGAGAAAAGCAAGTCTAAAAGATACTCCAAATAAAATAACTTCTCTCTTAAAAGAGAATGCTCTATATCTCTAATAAAGATAAGAGTCCCATTTAAAAATGGGGTTTTTTAAAAATTTAAGCTTGTAATAAATTAAATTTTATAAGCTATACCAACACGAAAATCATTTGTTTTATAACCAATTTCAATTTGGTCATGGGCTAATTTTTTCTTACCATAATCTGAATAACGATATTCCGCACGCACGTAGCACCAAATCATTTTTACTTTAAAGTATGATGCATAATTGGATCAAACACCGCGCTCTCTTCTTGCACGAAATCCTCTGTTCGACTGGCTCTTCCGAGCTCTTCTGAAACTACTTTGGTTTTCTTCTTCCTCGACGATTTAACATCTTTTGTGTCCTTTTTATCAGACCACATTATATCCGTATCAATACCTATAATAAAACCACTGCCAACATCAATATTGGAACCCATATAGATACTCCCTACAAAACTAGAAAGTTTTGGCAGAGACTCTTTTGCTCATTGGAGTCCATTTTACCGTATTATTTCTTAAATAACTTGCACTGATTTCATTTGAAAAATTACAAATTTGACCTCCAAGGTAAAGACCTGTTCAAGAAAACGCTGAAATTGCGATAACAGATGCTGGCTGCTCCGAAGCTATAACACCCACCGTCTGCACTGTAGAAACTAAAGTTTAAAAAAATAGAATTTGTGATTAAATATTTTGTAGTCATAAGGCTCCCCTAAAAGCTAATGTGACACACAATGGCTGGATGTTTTCATATTAAAAAAAAATCTGTAGCAAAAATGATACATTATAAAAAAAATAAAATATCGATTGAAAAAATCCCAAAGAATTCATGAAGATGTCTGTCTGATATGTATCTCTCTATAAGGGACAATATCACAGATATACCTTAAAAAATAAACAAAAAGGACCCTCTGCTAATAGGTAAAAAGTCTTACTCGAATTTTCTGCATAAACAATAACAGTGAGAATAAGCTGATTTTAGAGAAAAATTCATCACACTAAGCATGAAAGATACAATACAAAGCTGATATACAGATTATGCTCTTTAAAAAAGATACTTAGATAAAATATAAGAAAGAAATATATAAATAAAAATCTATAATAATGAAAACATTGTAAATACTACTCATAAAAATTATTTATTTCATATTTTTAGTTTCTATTATTCAATAGCTTCTTATCATATATTAATTTTTGCATTTTAACTAACAATCATACAGAATGATTTCATAAATTATTATAAGATACATTCAATATTTCATTACGCGTGTAAAAATTGAACAGACTGATTGCCCTGTTTCCTCAAGTAATTTTTCAACACGAAGCAAATCAGGCTCTCCAACACTTCTTAACAAAAGGTCACTTAATCCAGGTGGCATATCATGAGAATCGAGAGAAGCATTTAAGCAAAGTCTTATAATTTGGCTCAAATTTGTATAAAGGCTATAGGCATGATGTAAATCAGAAATAAATGACTGATTAAGAAAACTGTTCGGTAACTGAGCTAAAATCTCCGCTGTCGTCGCACCAATTTGAAATGCAATCACATGCGTAATAAGAGCAAATTGAGCAATAAACTCTAAGTCCATAATACCACCAGACATTGTTTTCAAATCCCATCGATTCTCTGGCGGTTTTTCTTTTGCAATTAAAGCACGCATTTCACATACTGCTTTTGCTACATCCTTCTTATGACGAGGAAAAGAAATAATTTCACATACTTCATTTTCTAATTTTTGTAAAAAATCAGGATCCCCTGCGATACCCCGTGCCCGTGTTAAAGCAAGATGTTCCCATATCCATGCTTCTTTACGATAATATTTTTTAAAAAATTGAAAAGAAACAGCAACAGGCCCTTTATTTCCTAATGGCCGTAATCTTAAATCAACAGCATAAAGAATCCCTTGGCTTGTAAGAGTAGATAAAGCTGCAATCAAACGCTGTGTAAAACGAGTATAATATTGAGAAATATAAAGCGGCTTTTCTCCATCAGATATTTCCGCATCCTCATCATGTTCATAAAGCAAAATAAGATCAATATCTGAACCCGCAGTTAATTCATGACTTCCAAGCTTCCCCATACCTAGTATGCCGAAACGTCCTCCTTTAATACTACCATGAAGACTTGAAAATTCTTTTTGAACTGCAGAAAATGTTTTCGCAATCACAGTATCCGCAAGTGCAGTAAACGCAAAACCTGCTTTTTCTCCTGTAATTGTACCATTTAATATTCGAATACCAATCAAAAAACGTTGCTCATCAGCAAACCCCCTTAAGTGATCGAGAATTTCTTCATAAGACGTTATATTTTCAAGAAAACATTCAAGCCGTTTTTCTAGGTAAGTTTTTGTGGGCAATTCTGAAAAAAGAGTTGGATCTAACATTCCATCAAAAACATGTGGCTTACGTGTAATAATCTCAGCAAGACGTGGCGCAGCTCCCATGATAAGCACCAACATATCTAAAAGAGAGGGATTAGATTGTAATAAACTAAAAAGCTGAATTCCTGAAGGTAAACCTTGTAAAAAGCTATCAAAACACAACATCACTTCATCAGCCCGCTTTGTCGCACCAAAAGCTTTCAAAAGTGCTGGGGTTAATTCCGTTAATCTCTCACGTGCTTCCGCAGATTGTGTTGCTTTATAACGCCCACAATGGAGCGTGCGCATAATACGACAAATATCACTTGCTCTTTCAAAACCTAAACGACTTAATGTTACTAATGTCTCTGGATCATCTTCTTCACCCGTAAAAACTAAATTGCCAATTTCTAAACCAAGTTCTTGCTCATTTTCAAACAACGCAGCATAATGTTTTTCAACAACCTGAAGTATTTTTAATAAATCACGGATAAAGCTACTGCTCTCTTGATAGCCCATCAAATAGGCAACACTCGTAAATTGAGAAATATCATTTGGAAGAAGGTGCGTTTGTTCATCTGCAAGCATTTGAATACGATGTTCCACATTTCGTAAAAAAGCATAACTTTTTATAAGGCTCTCTTTCGTTTTTTCATTGATCCAACCAAGTTTGTAAAGTTCTGCTAACATTGCAACTGTTTGACGTCCACGTAATTGAGAAAAACGTCCACCAGCAATGAGTTGTTGTGTTTGAACAAAAAACTCAATCTCACGAATTCCACCTCGCCCTAATTTTATATTATGACCATAAGCAGCAATTTGACCATAATTTTTATATGCATGAATTTGACGTTTGATCGAATGAATATCAGCAATAGCAGCATAATCTAAATATTTCCGCCATACATAAGGAAAAAGCTCTTTGAGAAAGTTAAAACCTGCCTTTTTATCGCCCGCCACTGGACGTGCTTTAATCATAGCGGCTCGCTCCCAATTTTGCCCACGCCCCTCATAATAACGCAATGCAGTCCTTACCGGTAAGGCTAAAGGAGTTGAGCTTGGATCTGGTCGAAGTCGAAAATCAAGACGAAAGACATATCCATCCGCAGTACGTTCTTGAATGATGCGGATCAATCGACGGACCATTTTAGAAAATACATCAACACTGTCAGAAAGATTACCAATATGAGGGGACATTTCATCAATGAAAACAATAAGATCAATATCAGAAGAATAATTAAGTTCTCCTGCCCCTAATTTTCCCATCCCTAAAATGATTAAACCACAATCTTTTTCTGGATCATCACGACTCGACAAACTTATCTTACCATGATCATGTGCCTCTTTTAAAAGAAAACGAAGAGCTACACTTAACGCAATTTCTCCCAAACGAGTCAACCAAGTGCATGAAATTTCGTAAGTAAAAATACCACTCAAATCAGCTAACGCAATGAGAACATGTGCTTCTCGTTTTTTGCGCCTTAAAGCAGCCATTAATGAAGTTTCCTGTATAACTTCATTCTTATCAATTTTTGCAATATCATCGATGATTTCGCTCAATCTCGTTTCTATATCAACATTTAATAAGGGACTAAGATAAGATGGATTAGCAATTAAAACCTCACGCAAAAAAGGAGATAAAGTCATAACCGAGCTTATAAACTCAATTTGCTTTCCCTTATTTGAAATATAAGAAACAAGCGATTCTAATTTTTCCTTCCTTGCTTGTTCTTCAAGATCCCTCAACCATTGAGAACCACTCTCATCAAGGGGGCATAACGAGAGAAGCTGTTTTTTTAAAAAAGCATTTTTCATCTGCCCTCCCTTAAAAGGCATTGTCCCTTTTTTCTTTGCATTATACGGCAAATAAAAAGAGCTAGAGTTATTAAAATAATGAAGCAGAAACACCTTTAAGGAAATAATAAAACAGCCCTAAGCCCTGGATTTGCATTTTCCAGTAAAAGTTCACCACCATGAAGTTTCATAACGGCTTTTGCTATACTTAAACCAATACCAAAACCGGGCTGTGTGCGACTTTCTTCAAGGCGAAAAAAACGTTCTGTTACTTTTTCACGTTTATCCGCTGCAATTCCTGGACCATTATCGCTCACGACAACCAATAAATGTTCACCACGATATTCCATCGATAAGCAAACCTTTGCTTTCCTTCCATCTTTAGATGCATATTTAATTGCATTATCGATAAGATTAAAAATTGATTGAGCAACAAGTTCACGATTCAACTTAAGCTCTTTATCAAACGTATCCCCTAAGCGAAGCAAAACACCTAATTCTTCAGCAAAAGGCTCATAAAGTTCAACGGCATCTTCAAGGATTAACTTCATATTCATAACTTCAAGATGTTCAATTGTACTACTCGCTTCAATGCGTGAAATCATTAAAATAGCATTAAAAGTACGAATAAGTTGATCTGATTCAGAAATGACCCCATCAAGTGCTTGACGATATTCAAGCTTTGTCTTTTGTCCAGAAAGCGCTTCTTCAGCACGGTTTCTAAGGCGTGTCAGCGGTGTTTTCAGATCATGAGCAATATTGTCTGATACTTGACGCAAACCAATATTTAATTCTTCAATGCGGTCTAACATAACATTAAGATTAGCGGATAATCGATCAAACTCATCGCCTACTCCAGAAACAGGTAACCGCCCACTGAAATCACCATCCATCAAGCGCTGCGATGCATCTGTCACATGATCAATCCTTTGCAAGGCTCGCCTACCAACAAAAAACCATATGAGTAAAGCACCTCCAAGCATTGCCACAAGAGCAATCATAACTGCTTTACGAATAACCACTGCAAAACGCTCTGGTTCATCCAAATCTCGCCCTATAAGGACTTTCATAGCATTGGGCAAATCAACAACAATAGCCAAAGCGCGATGTTCACTTGTTTTGCCATGTTCCCCAAAACGTGAATACAAAAAAGAATTTGCAATAAAACCGTTATGATTCAAAAGACCTAATTCAATCCGTGCAACATTGCCTGCTAAAATGCGCCCCATCGGATCAGCAACAAGATAAAGAAAAGCCCCCGGTTGTCGTGAACGATAATCAATAGTGCGCATTAATAAAGGAAGACCACCATAATTATAAGCATTTTCAATATACCTCAATTCTTCATGTAAAGCTTGCTCCGTTTGCTCCGTTAACAACGAAGCAGAAAATGCTGTCATATAAATAGAAAGTCCTGTTGCAACGAGCCCAAACAATAAAATATAAAGTACTGAAAGCCTGAAAGCAGTCGTACGGATTATATTGATCAAACGATTCATTTTTTATCATCTGGTGTTTTCAGCATATACCCAGCTCCACGTACAGTATGGAGAAGTGGAATATCAAAATCTTTTTCAATTTTTGCTCTTAAACGGGATATATGCACATCAATGACATTGGTCTGCGGATCAAAATGGTAATCCCAAACATTTTCCAAAAGCATAGTGCGTGTAACAACCTGACCAGCATAACGCATCAAATATTCAAGTAAACGAAATTCTCGTGGTTGCAATATGATATTTCTTTCCCCTCGTTTTACTGTATGTGCTAACCGATCAAGTTCGAGATTTCCTACACAATAAACAGTTTCTGCCTCTTTAGGATTTTTCCGCCGTTGTAACACTTCAACGCGAGCAAGAAGCTCAGAAAAAGCATAAGGTTTTGTCAGATAATCATCACCCCCTGCACGCAAACCCGTCACACGATCATTCACTTGCCCTAAAGCTGAAAGGATAAGAACTGGTGTCTCATTGCCCTTAGCACGTAATTCAGAAATAATAGAAAGACCATCCCGATGCAAAAGCATCCTATCAATAACCATAACATCATAACTTTCTGTATCAGCTAAAGCATACCCAGCGTCCCCATCATAGGCAACATCAACTGAATGTCCCGCTTCAAAGAAAGCTTTTTCGAGATAACGACCCGTCTCACGATCATCTTCGATAACGAGTATCTTCATAAAACACATCTCCGTTATTTTATCAAATCGTGTAGTAGGACAGAAATCCACAAGATCTCTATCCTACACAAAAAAAGTGTTATTTTTTTAAAATTGGAAGAGCGACAAAACGATTTTGACCATTTGTTCGCACTTGTAGAAGGACAGCTTTTCGTCCTAGCTTTTGAGCGTTCTTGATTGTATCGGTAATATCAGAAATCTTTTTAACAGATTTATTATTCACTGTCACAATCACATCACCAGGGCGTATACCTTTATCTGCTGCATCTGAATCCGAATCTACATCCGTTACGACCAATCCTAAACCATCATCAGAAGGAGCAACAATCAAACCGTAATCTTCTAATGTTTCATCTGAATTACTCCGTTCATTTGAATATTTTGTTCCCTCTTTTTTCCCTTCATCTTCAGGCATTGAAGCAAGTTTAACTTTTATATTTTCCTCCTTACCAGATCTCCAGATCCCCAACGTTACTGTTTCGTCTGGTCTAATATTTGCTATACGCTTTGCTAAATCACGAGTATCATTAATTTTTTCACCATTCACTGAAATAATGACATCTCCTGCCTTGATACCAGCCTTCTCTGCGGGCCCTTTTAATAGATCAGTGATTAAAGTACCCTTATCCTCTTTCAAACCTATCGAGTCAGCAATTTCTTTTGTTACAGGTTGAATCTGCACCCCAAGCCAACCACGTTGAACGGAACCTTTTTCGATAAGTTGTTGCACAACTTGTTTCGCTGTCGCTGCCGGAATAGCAAAAGCAATCCCAACATTTCCTCCAGAAGGAGAAAAAATTGCTGTATTAACTCCTACGACCTTTCCATTGAGATCAAAAGTTGGTCCACCAGAATTTCCTCTATTAACAGCAGCATCAATTTGAATAAAATCATCATAGGAACCTGTCCCAATATCACGTCCACGCGCTGAAACAATTCCTGCTGTCACTGTTCCTCCAAGGCCAAAAGGATTACCGATAGCAACAACCCAATCACCAACGCGAAGCTTTAAATCATCACCAAAATCAACATAGGAGAATTTTCTTTTGTCGTTTACTTTCAAGACAGCAAGATCAGTTTTTGGATCTGATCCAATGAGCTTAGCGTTTAACTCTGTACCATCATCAAGAACAACAGAATAACTTGTGCCATCAGAAACCACATGATTATTGGTCACAATATAACCATCAGATGAGATAAGAAAGCCGGAACCAAAAGCTATAGGACGGAGTCTATGTGAGCGTGAGGGGAACTTGTTTTTAGGCTTATCCAACTCATAAAACTCTTTAAAAAATCTTTTTAAAGGATGTTGATCTGGTAGTTGGTCAATACCCGGTCCACTAAAAAAATTACTAAAAAACCAATCTTCTTTCTTTTTATTGCTCTTCACTTGCACTGAAACAACTGCAGGTTTCACTTGAGAAACAATATCTGCAAATCCCGGCTGCTGCATTAACGAAGTAAATACAGAACTTGCATGAGCCGTTGTCGTCCACAAGCTTGATGCACATCCACTAAAAAACAGTGCACTTTCCAACACAGCAGAAAAGCTTACTGCAACTAATGTTTTAAAGAAAGTTTTTTTAACCATTTGGTATACGCTCCTATTCAATCATATTCTTCTCTAGATGGCGATCATGTATAAGACACCAGACCTTACCGTTTTCTGTCTAAATCGTTAAAGTTTTGTAAGGTTTAAGGTCACAACAACGTATAATTATCAATAAGATTGAATTGCTAATTTAAACAACCTAAATTTTTTCATACAGTATTTCCTCTAATACAACAGTATTTTTGACTTTTTTCCCTCAAAAACACTCAAAATCATTATTTTTCTGCTTGCAGCATCTTATCCGAAACAAGATGGCACTCACACCAATAGAGAGAATTATAAAAGGAGACAACCATAAAAACCAAGTTATTTTATTAAATGGTGGCTTTAAGAGAATAAATTCACCATATCGCTCAACAAGAAAATCAATCACTTCTTGATTAGTATGACCCACTTTTAATTGTTCCCGAATCAACAACCGTAAATCACGTGCTAAGGGAGTATCTGAATCATCAATTGATTGACTTTGGCAAATTGGACAACGCAAATATGATGAAATCTCACGTGCACGTGACTCAAGAACTGTATCGTTTAAAATTTCATCCGGCTCCACTGCTCTTGCTAACGACAAAGAAAAAAGAGTAACAAAAAAAAGCAAAGTCCAAAATAGACCCTTTTTCATCTCGATACCTTCTCAAAAAATTTAAAGCGGAAGGCTATACGTTGATGCAACCCTCTACGGAGCCAATAACAAAAAAGAGAAAAACATCCGCCCATAGCCATCATCAATGCCCCTAACCAAACACAAATTACATAAGGCTTCCACCATATAGACACAACAAGCCCTTTATTATCCATCCGTCTCGGCACAATATATAGCTGAGATAAGCCATGATTTTGAATACCAACTTCTGTTGTTGACGTGTTTTGACTTGAATAAAAACGTTTTGATGCCGTTATATTGCGCACACCATTTTTATTTTCATATATTGTAAAATGAAATTCTATTATAGAATAATTTGGTCCAGCACCATCGCGGACTTTATCCAAATGAAGTGTTTTACCTGCTATTGTGACCATATCTCCTATCTGCATGGTTAAAATCCGCTCTTGTGAGAAAGTCGCAACACAAACAATGCCAAACAATGTAACACCTAATCCCATATGGGCCATTGCCGCACCAAAAATTGACCATGGTAATCCAATAAATCTCTTAATCCGCACCGAAAACGCTGTCTTTCGGTGTCCGCTTTTTTCCCAAAGATCAACTAAACTACTTAAGAAAACAAAGGCTGCAAGTCCAACTCCTAAAGTAGCAAAAATATCACGCAAAGGTGCTGCATAAAATGTTATAAAACAGATTACACAAACTAATATAAAAACAAGCCACAACCGCTCAACAACTGCAAGGAAATCACCACGTTTCCATGCCATCATTGATCCGAACGGAACAAATAATAACAATAACACCATTAACGGCCCACAAGTAATATTGAAAAAGGCAGCACCTACAGAAATTTTTTGCCCAGTTAATGCTTCAATTAAGTAAGGGTAGAGTGTTCCTATTAAGACTGTTGCTGTTATTGTTGTAAGTAATAAATTATTTAAGACAATAAAACCTTCACGCGAAATTGGCTGAAATAATTTCCCTGTTTTCAAAACAGGGACGCGTAATGCAAAAAGAAAAAAAGCCCCTCCAGTGAAAAAGGATAAAAGTGCAAGAATTGCTCGTCCCCGTGCTGGATCTACAGCAAAACTATGGACAGACGTTAAAAGACCAGAACGAACAAGAAAAGTTCCCATAAGAGAAAGGGAAAAAGTAAGGAGAGCTAAAAATAAAGTCCAACTCTTTAATGTCTCCCGCTTTTCAAGAACAAGAGCACAATGCAAAAAAGCCGTTCCCGAAAGCCATGGCATAAACGAAACGTTTTCAACTGGATCCCAAAACCAATAACCACCCCATCCTAGCTCATAATAAGCCCAATAAGACCCAACCATAATACCTAAAGTCAAAAAGCACCACGCAAGGAGAATCCAAGGACGAAGTAACCGTGCCCAAAGCCCATCAACATGTCCCATAATCAATGCTGCTATTGCAAAAGAAAAACAAAGTGAAAAACCAACATAGCCTAAATAAAGAAGTGGTGGATGAATTGCTAACGCGATATCTTGTAAAAGAGGATTGAGATCTTTTCCCTGTAATGCCGGTGGATTAACACGTAAAAAGGGGTTGGACATAAAAAGCATAAAAAAAAGAAAAGCGCTAGTAATCCAACTTTGGCATATTAAAATAAGGGCTTTAAGCTGTTCTGGAAAATGTTGGCTAAATAAGGCCATCAATGTGCTAAAAAAAGCGAGACTTAAAACCCATAATAACATAGATCCTTCGTGGTTTCCCCAAACACCAGTGATCTTATACAGCATCGGTTTTTCTGAATGAGAGTTCTCAACAACATTCAAAACAGAAAAATCAGATACGATATAGGCGTGAACAATAATCAAAAAAGATAAAAACAATAATGTAAAAGTAATATATGTTAGGGGAACAGCTGTTTGCATTAACGAGCGCTCCTTCCACAAAAAACCTAAAATAGGAAGGAAAGCCCCTAATAAACTCACTGCAAAAGCTGCAGATAAAAAAATATGACCCAATTCAACAAACACAACCGAATTATTTCTCCAAATTGTGATGTTTTTTCAAACGATCAGCTGTTTCTTTAGACATATAAGTTTCATCATGTTTTGCTAAAATACGCGTACCTACGAAAAAAAACTTTTTATCGAAATATCCTTCTACGATAACCCCCTGACCTTCCCGAAAAAGATCGGGTAAAATACCATTGAAAATCACTTTTTCACGTTTTATGTTATCCGTTACAAAAAAAATAACGCCCATCTCTCCGATATATTCAACCGTCCCCTTTTCAACAAAACCACCTAAACGCAAAGAACGCCCAGTTAAAATATCTTCTCTTGTGATTTCAGATGGTATTCGAAAAAAACTAACTGCATTACGCATTGCATACATAATAAGACTCGATGCAATTGTTATAATCAAACAATATGATAAGGTTAACAGCAATCGCTTTTTTTTCCGCTGCTTTAAAATGTCCCTCAATGAAGGGGCGTTATGGAAGGAGAAGCTACTCATAGACTATCTACAAAATTTCTTTTATAAATGCGGTGT
>NZ_JBTTDJ010000089.1:0-1048 GCF_055796165.1 Bartonella sp. EBT8 | reverse complement strand
TCTTGCTACAGAAAGTATTGGTGGTAGTACTTTAGTTAATAATGCGGAAATGTCTTCTTATAGCAAAAGTCTCTCTTCTGAGAAGAAAAAAAAGTGAGGAGAGGAGATAAAGTATGAGTCCAGAAGAGATTAGGTGGGTTGGTAAATATGTCACATTAATAATTTGTAACGTAGTGGCACTCTATCACGTTTATTACTTCTATAAAAAAACACAAAAATTAAGAGATGAGGTAATGGAAAAAGATAAAATAATACAAGAGCAAAAACAGATAATTCAAAAATTATCTCCTTATAGCGTTTTCTATTCTTCAAAAGATAGAAGAAAATCGGGCCAAAACTTAGTTTGAACTACTCTTTCTGGGTGATTTGATGAAGTGTGTTCAATGATAAAGATTGGTACAATTTCAATATTTGGTTTGATGTGGCGAATTGTGAGGTAAAATGGTACTTCTTCATTTTCCTTTAGATTAAAATAATCGCATATATCTTGCAATTTTAAGTCTGCTGTAAAAGGATTTTTAAAACTCAGATATTTTTCATTTTCAAGTTTTAAAAGTATCGCATACCTTCCTATAAACCCGCCTTCAACAAATACAAATGGGCTTTCATCAGGTATACGAAAATTATTCATTTTTATTGAGTGTTTTGTAGGATTTTTTATGATTACAGTTATATCAATAAGGAAATCTTTACCGCTCTTATATGCGTATGGTTTACCCTCTATAACAGCCTCTAGATTTGGACCTAAATCTCGTATTCCTTTTTCTTCCCATAAGATGGAGATGTGTTCTTTTGCTGTTTCAGTTTGGCTTGCAAGATGCTTTAATTGTTCATCTATTCTTTTTAGATCCTGTTTTCTGAACCAAAAAAGGAAAATTCCGTTAAGAATAGCAATAGCAGTGTTATCTAATGCACTTATCCATTTAAGCACTGTTTCCATATTCGGCACATTTCCCTCTTCCTGCTTTTTGAAAAAAAACAATCTTATAAAACACATTTTGATGGAATGGCGGCGATAAATAACACGATTCTTTGTCTTGATCTAGGG
>NZ_JBTTDJ010000088.1:0-1048 GCF_055796165.1 Bartonella sp. EBT8 | reverse complement strand
CGCTTTGGTTTAACGCTACAAGAGGCAAAAAATCCACTTTCTGGTACCTATATAGGGCGGCTTTGTTTGCAAGGCGTGCTTACTCAAGAGCAATATGATGCCGCACAACAGTATATACAGATAAGAAACAACTATCTTTGTGCAAAAGGCTTGCCAAGCGCTATTTATGACGAAATGCCGTCCTCTTCTGATGATAAGGCAAGGGATAAATGGGTAGAATTTGCTACAGAGCAGTTTTTAAACATGCAAGAGGCACTAAAAGAAGCACAATGCCTTTATAGACAGTATAATTTATACGCAGCAATACAGTATCTTGTTGTAGAAGATCAAATGCTACCATATCTTGTGAGTTCGTTGCGTGTCGCTCTTAATGCAATTCATAAATAACTTTCATGATAAATACAGCAATAATAGATAATACAGTCATTATTGCGAATAAACATGCAGAAATCTTGAATTTAAAACGCCAAAGTAAACTAATCGGAATGGACATTATAGCGATGATAATGGTTACTATAAACGCTACTGTGAACCACTCGAATATGAACGCCTCTAATTGTTTGTTGCTTTTACCTCTATCATCACCAAACTCTGCTACAGTATCAATTCTACAATAACGCCTTTGCTCTTCAGTAGCATAACCAACAAGGCGAAAATTATCACCAAGGTCTGGTGACACATCCCCTATACAAGTACACTCGTTTTTTCTTTGATCATTTTTGTAAGGATTATAATCAACTACATAATCACTAGGGCTAGGCTTTGGTATTATTGATTTAGGACCATCCATACGATAGCATATTCCATTTTTTATCAGGTATCTAGGAGATGGACCATTTGGTAGCTTTGTACTTTGGTTTGCTAAAGTATAAGAGCTTGTTAAGAAAAATCCTTGGAATATTACTATTATTGATAGAGTAATCTTTTTAAGATGCGCTGTTAACATCAATTTTCTCTTTAGCTCATTGTTTAGCCCTCTCATATAACCGATTCACGTTAAATATATCAATATGTGTTATTTTGGTGTTGACAATGTGTTGCAAATCGT
>NZ_JBTTDJ010000087.1:0-1052 GCF_055796165.1 Bartonella sp. EBT8 | reverse complement strand
ACCTGATTGTTGGCTTGGGTTGCTTGGTTCTGATAACCAAGGTTTTGCGCTATCCCATAAAGCTCTTCGGCTGGGTTCGTCCCATTTTGTGCACAAGTGGCTACTATAGTACGCAATTCATTGCCTATAATTGCATCAATCGTGCTCTTTTTTGCGTACTCTGGATAAACCTTGGACCAAGCCGATAACTGCTTCGCACGCATCTCATAAAGGTAATCCGCTGCGGCATCAAAATCACTATATTTCCCCTTCGTCGAGGCAACAGAAGTTTCTAAAAACTGATTTAAATGTGCATCATGATGCTGTTGTTCATAAGCCTGCCTTTGTGCTTCCTGTTGCGCTTTAATAAACGCATCCTGCTCTTGAAGCTTCTTTCCCATCCAAGCCATATAGCCAACAATGTCCTGACTCATATCAGGGGGCGGGTTGTCTCCTTCAACAGAAGCTCCCTGCCCTGCTGCTTGAGGGTTATAAAACTGCATCAATGCTTCACGGGCTTGACGCGCCTGTTCTTCTGCACGCTGCTGCTCTAAAGTAGAGATTTCAGAGGGTTCATGGACAGGTGGGGATACAGGATCTGAAGAACTGCTCTCTTCACTAGCAACCGCTTCACTCTCATCGCTTACATCCAAAGGACCATCATCATCAAAAACTGGGGTCTCCAAGGGGTACGCTTCATTCTTGCCATCCATCTCTTCAGTCATTTGTGCATTCATTCTTTCACCTTTCTAAATGCTTCGTGCTCTATATGTCTCTGCTCTCGAACGCATAATCTGATTGTGCATTTGCTCATTGAGAATGCGTTGACGCTCTAACTCATGGCGCTCAGCCATCAGTTCTGCTTCTAATTTCGCTCTTTCCTGACGCATATACAGATCTATCTGCTTGCCTTGTAACTCCATCTGTTGCATTTGCGCTTTGGTCGCTATGTCTTGCTGCTTTTCTTGCAAACGCATTTCCTGCTCTGGATTCATTTGCTGCTCTTGTTGCGCCATCTGTTGTTGCTGTTGGAACTTCTCACTCACACGATTGAGCAACGATGCCGGTAGAGG
>NZ_JBTTDJ010000086.1:0-1089 GCF_055796165.1 Bartonella sp. EBT8 | reverse complement strand
GTGCCGTGATTGTCATTAAATACGATTTGCAACACATTGTCAACACCAAAATAACACATATTGATATATTCAAAGGGAATCAGTATTAAACAGTACAGTCAATAAAAAACAAACGATAAAATCTGATGTTAATATCATATTTAAAGAAAATTGCTTTATTCGGAATAATAAATATCTTTTTCACTGGTTACGTAAGTAGCCAAAATTTAGAATATAAGCATTTGTGCTTAGATGGTGAAATTCCTGTTTTGCGTAATATAATAGATCCGTCTTCTGTTATTAAATGTATCTCAGAGGCGGAAGCGGAGGCGAGTTATGATAAGTCACTTCTACCTGAATGGGCTAGGAAATATAAGCTAGCAGCTATCCCCGAAGAAGATTATAATAAGATGTTAAAACGTCGTTTTAATAAAAATAAGATAATAGAGTGGTTTGTCATAGGATTGGTAATAATCGCTATAATGTCACTCCCAATTAATATACTCTGGCGTTTTAGATTCAAAATTCCTGCATGTTTATTTGCAATGGTAACTGCCTTGGCTGTTATTGCAATACCCTTTATCTTTGGTTCGTAATATCTCTTTTTAACCCTATTGTTTTGAAAAGTACTTTTGAAGTGCATTAAGAGCGACACGCAACGAACTTACAAGATGTGGTAGCATTTGGTCTTCTATAACAAGATACTGTATTGCTGCGTAGAGATTATACTGTCTATAAAGGCATTGTGCTTCTTTTAGTGCCTCTTGCACGGCTTGATAGTGATGAGTTGCTTTTTCAACCCATTGTTCAAAACTGTTTGGATCTGAGTTCGTAGACACATCATCATAAACAGCGCTTGGCAAGCCTTTTGCACAAAGATAGTTGTTTCTTATCTGTAGATATTGTTGCGCGGCGTCGTATTGCTCTTGAGTAAGCACGCCTTGCAAACAAAGCCGCCCGATATAGGTACCAGCAAGTGGATTTTTTGCCTCTTGTAGCGTTAAACCAAAGCGCTTAGCACGGATTGTTAGTGCCAATTGGTCAACAGCTTCACGTGGTGTTTTTGCTCTTGAGATGCGTCCATTTGGCTCTCTTAACTGCCCTATAATC
>NZ_JBTTDJ010000085.1:0-1106 GCF_055796165.1 Bartonella sp. EBT8 | reverse complement strand
GAGGACAGGAAAGTCTGAAGTGTTTTTTGAGAATAATGAGGAGAACAGTTCCGATGATTCTTCGAGATCAAAAACCTGTTTGATGATCAAAAATATTGGGTTGATTGGTGCCAGGTTGATTTCGCATACTGATCTTCATGGTAGCATTTCTCGTTGGGAAGGGCACTGTTTAGGCATTGATGATATCAATAAAGTGCTCAAAGCGGTAACTATGCTTTACGTCAAGCGTGGTTATATCGCGGTGCGGGCTTATTTGCCTGAGCAAGATTTAAGGGGTGGTCATCTCAAAATTGTTGTTGTTGAAGGTCGTGTAGAAGATATCACCCTGGATGGTCACACAGTTGAGAGGAAAGATCGCGGCGAAATCACCACAGCTTTTCCAAATCTGATTGGTCACCCGACCAATTTACGCGCGATAGAGCAAGGACTTGATCAAATCAATAGGCTTTTTTCTCGTCAAGCCACCATTAATCTTGAAGCTGGAAAGGTTTCTGGCGGTTCCATCCTTGATATTCATATAGCCAAACAGAAACCTTGGAGTTTTACAGTTTCCAGTGATAATCTTGGCGCTCAGGCAACAGGTCTCTACCAAACACGTTTGAGCCTTTCTTTTGATGATTTGTTTGCTTCCAATGATCAATGGTCGTTTAGTTATCAGCGCTCCATGGATGGTGGCGTGTATCATTTCACAAATGAGCGGCCCAATAGTGATACGATCACGGGTTCATTTTCCATTCCTTATGGTTATTGGACAGCAGGTTTTGATGGCACGTGGAGTCAATATTATTCGAGTGTTAAAGGAATATTTTCCGACATTTTGACATCGGGTAAGTCTTTATCGCTTACCCCTTGGATTTCGCGGGTTATTGCTCGTGATCAAGAGGGGAAGACCTGGTTTACGGGACGATTGACATGGAAATATGCTGATAATTTTATTATGGGCAGTAGGGTTGATGTGTCGAGCCGTAAATTAGCTATTGCGTCTTTTGAGCTTGATCATATGCGCCAGTGGCTTGGAGGAGAATTCAATGCTCATTTAGGGTTTCATAAGGGATTGGCGATCCTTGGTGCCTATGATGATAAAGATCAAGAAAATGTCTCGCCCA
>NZ_JBTTDJ010000084.1:0-1106 GCF_055796165.1 Bartonella sp. EBT8 | reverse complement strand
CGGGCGAAACATTCTCTTGATCTTTATCATCATAGGCCCCAAGGATCGCTAATCCCTTATGAAACCCTAGATGAACACTGAATTCTCCTCCAAGCCATTGGCGCATATGATCAAATTCAAAGGTTGCAATAGCCAACTTACGGCTCGACACATCAACCCTACTGCCCATAATAAAATTATCGGCATATTTCCATGTCAGCCGTCCCGTAAACCAGGTCTTTCCCTCTTGATCACGGGCAATAACCCGCGAAATCCAAGGGGTGAGCGATAACGACTTGCCCGATGTCAAAATGTCGGAAAATATTCCTTTAACACTCGAATAATATTGACTCCACGTGCCATCAAAACCTGCTGTCCAATAACCATAAGGAATGGAAAATGAACCCGTGACCGTATCACTGTTGGGACGCTCATCTGTGAAATGATACACGCCACCATCCATGGAACGCTGATAGCTCAACGACCATTGATCATTGGAACCTAAAAGATCATCCAAAGAAAGACTCAAGCGTGTTTGGTAGAGACCTGTTGCCTGAGCTCCAAGATTATCACTGGAAACTGTAAAACTCCAAGGTTTCTGTTTGGCTATATGAATATCAAGGATGGAACCGCCAGAAACTTTTCCAGCTCCAAGATTAATGGTGGCTTGACGAGAAAAAAGCCTATTGATTTGATCAAGTCCTTGCTCTATCGCGCGTAAATTGGTTGGATGACCAATCAGATTTGGAAAAGCCGTGGTGATTTCGCCGCGATCTTTCCTTTCAACTTTATGACCATCCAGGGTGATATCCTCTACACGACCTTCAACAACAACAATTTTGAGATGACCACCTCTTAAATCTTGCTCAGGCAAATAAGCTCGCACCGCAATATAACCGCGCTTGACGTAAAGCATGGTCACCGCTTTGAGTACTTTGTTGATATCATCAATGCCTAAACAGTGCCCTTCCCAACGAGAAATGCTGCCATGAAGATCTGTATGAGAAATCAACCTGGCACCAATCAACCCAATACTTTTGATCATCAAACAGGTTTTTGATCTCGAAGAATCATCGGAACTGTTCTCCTCATCATCCTCAAAAAACACTTCAGACTTTCCTGTCCTT
>NZ_JBTTDJ010000083.1:0-1111 GCF_055796165.1 Bartonella sp. EBT8 | reverse complement strand
TCGCCTGCAAAATATGCTTGCGGATGAAAAGAGCGAAGCACGCCGTGCTTTTGATGCGTTTCATGAGGAATTACAGAACAACTTAAACAGTGATATAAAACAAGAAGAAGCTGTTGAAATGCTCGCACAACATCTTGTGACGCGTCCTGTTTTTGAAGCTTTATTTGATGGCAATCAATTTGTTCAAAACAATGCCATCTCGCAAGCAATGGAAAAGATCCTAGCTGAGTTGGATAAGACCAATATTGAAGAAGAGTCAAAAGAGCTCAAAGAATTCTATGAAAGTGTAAAATTACGTGCCTCTGGTATTACCACCCCGCAAGCAAGACAAAATCTTATCATTACTCTTTATGAAAGCTTTTTTGCCAAGGCGTTCAAAAAGACAACGGATAGGCTTGGCATTGTTTATACCCCTGTTGAGGTTGTCGATTTTATTATTCGCTCTGTTGATGATGTTTTGCGCAAGGAATTTGGCAAGAGCTTGGGATCACGTGGTGTTTCTATTCTTGACCCCTTTACAGGTACCGGTACCTTTATCACACGGCTTTTGCAATCTGATCTCATTCAACCAGAGGATATGGAATATAAATTCCGTCATGATATCCATGCTAATGAGATTGTTCTTTTAGCTTATTACATAGCAGCGATTAATATTGAATCGACCTATCATAGTCTTATGAAAGGAGATTATATTCCCTTCAAACATATTGGTTTGACTGATACGTTTCAGATGCTTGAAGAGAAAAATCTGCTGCAAAAATTGTTTAAAGAAAACAGTGAATATTTGGAACTTCAGAAAAAGCTGAATATCGAAGTGATCTTTGGTAACCCTCCTTATTCCGTAGGACAGAAGAATGAAAATGACAACGCAAAAAACATTCCTTATCCGCTCTTAGATAACCGTATTCGTGAAACCTATGCTGCTCAATCGAAAGTAACTAATATACGAGCACTTTACGATAGTTACATTCGCGCTATTCGTTGGGCAAGTGACCGTATTGAAAATGCTGGCATCATTGGCTTTGTTTCTGGTTCTGGTTATATAGAAAAGCCAACAATGGACAGTTTACGCAAATCTTTAACCAAGGAATTTACCAGCATTTATGTACTC
>NZ_JBTTDJ010000082.1:0-1116 GCF_055796165.1 Bartonella sp. EBT8 | reverse complement strand
CCTTGTTAAACAAATTACCAAATATGGAAAAATCGTGTGGTATGTGCGTATTGGTCATGGGAAACGTATTAGAGTACGAGGAACCTATGGAACGCAAGAGTTTGTTGATAATTACAAAAGCGCCCTTGCCCAATTACAAGGACTTATCCTTCCTAAATCCAAACCAGGGAAACTTGTTGAAGGTTCTTTTGCATGGCTGCTTAAACAATATTTTAACAGCTCCAATTGGCATAGCTTTGCTAAAGCTACGAAGAAACAAAAAGAATTTATCCTTATGAAGCTATGCGATTCCATAGGGAATATTCCATATAAAGCAATCGAAAAGAAACATATCATAGCCGGTGTTGAACGGAGGAAAGAAACACCTGGAATGGCTAGAGATTTTCTAAAAACACTTAATAGTCTTTTTAAATGGGCAATTGATCAAGGGCTCTTAGAAGATAATCCAGCTTTAGGAGTTAAAAGACCTCCTCTTAAAAACAAAGAAGGTTTTCCTGTTTGGACAGAAGAGGACGTTGAGAAATATCATCACCATTGGTCACATGGTACACATGAGCGCGTCTGGATTGATGTTCTTTTGTATACGGGTCTACGTCGTGGTGATGCGGTACGAATTGGTTGGAAAGATGTGAAAGACAATATCATTCATCTCAAGACAGAGAAAAGTAAATTCCAAACAGATGTTTTTCTACCCATTTTGCCTGAATTAGCAGAAACCCTTAAAATTGGTCCTATTGGAGAAGAAACATTCATTTGTAGTAAACGCGGGAAAAAATTACCCAAAGAAAGTTTTACCACCCTCTTTCGTAAAGCTTGTAATACAGCGGGTATAAAAAAATCAGCCCATGGACTGAGAAAATTAGCAGCAACACGCGCAGCAAATTCAGGTGCAACAGTCTCACAATTGAAAGCACTTTTTGGATGGACAGACGACAATATGGCATCTCTTTATACAAAAAGCGCAGATCGTAAAAAACTTGCCCTTGAAGCGATAAAAAAGCTCCAAAAAAGTGAGGGATAGGAGCAAAAAAACGTAATAGAATCAATAACAGATCAATCCCTTATTTCTAATATAACTTATTGATTTTTATATTTTTTCTTGAGCAAATGCGGTGT
>NZ_JBTTDJ010000081.1:0-1130 GCF_055796165.1 Bartonella sp. EBT8 | reverse complement strand
TAAAATAAAACCGTGCCAATCAATTTTGACACGGCTTTATCTACAATACGCTGTTTCATTATTCCATAAGTATGAACACCTCTAATATTGCACATTGTGTGTAAAAATGCAAGCCATTAAATTAACAAAAAATGGGATTCATATTGCAGATTCAATATGTTATCATTATTTCGTTTGTAATTATAATCCGTAATGTGTTATTATAACGCAAGCGTAATGTTTGGTGTGTTGTGTAAGATTTTAGTTCATAATTTTCTAGAGAAAATAGATATGTTTACAGATAAGCAGCTAAGATCCTTATTTGGTGTTATAATTTTTATATTCTTATGTTGTTTGGGAATTAAAAAAAATCTTGGCTTTATTCAAAGTATTTTGACATTCGCTTCTGTTTCTTTTGTCATAATAACAACGGTTTTTGCCATTCTATGCAATTCTCATATTCCTTCTGAATTGCAGAATAATCCAAAATATAAATGCGGCAATACAACAGCTTGGCAGAGGTTAACACGTGATTTGCAACAATATATGCACAAACTCTTAAAGCTCATAACTTTAGCACTTGTCGTTTTAATTTTCCCAAGTAGTCATAAAGAAACGGTTTCTTTGCCTGTCATTTCTAAGTACATAGAGCAGCATTTTTCTTTTTCATTGGATAGCATCCTTTGGTCCTTAGATATTGCTCTTTGGTACTCTTTTTTAGTTTGTGTAATCTTTCTTATTTTACGGACACGCAGTTTAATCAATATCTCGATTTACGCGTTACAAGCCTCCACTCATCATACGAAGTAAAGTTTTGTCCCTATGGAAAGATACAAGTTGAAGGTAAGAAAAAATATGCTGAACAAAGTGACGTTAATCGGGCATTTGGGTGCCGATCCAGAAAGCAAAACAATGCACAATGGTGCTGAGGTGGTCAATTTTCGCATGGCTACTTCTGAGAGCTATACAGATAAAGCAACCAATCAAAAAGTGGACAAAACTGAATGGCATTCCATTGTTGTTTTTAATCCACATCTTGCAAAAATTGCTCTTCAGTATCTCAATAAAGGCAGTAAAGTTTATATTGAAGGGCAGATACAAACCCGTAAATGGCAAGATAAAAACGGTCAAGATCGCTATACAACAGAAAT
>NZ_JBTTDJ010000080.1:0-1131 GCF_055796165.1 Bartonella sp. EBT8 | reverse complement strand
TCTTTAAATTGCTTTGTACGGTCTTTTTTATCGATTTAAACGCATATCTATCCCAATATCTCATACAAAATTCCATCACTTTGCTATCTTATCCTCGATGCCCTTTAAAACTTCATTAAGCTCTTTTTGGAGCTTTTTTAAATGCTCATCAGCCACTAAAGGCGCCTCTTTCCCCTTGTCTTGTATCTCAGGTTTTTCAAGGCTCCTAACGATGTAATCGATAGTCATGCGTATGTTGCTTTCAAGCTGCTCACAATAGCGATAAAAATCGGCTGTTGACGGCATAAAGGTTGCGTTTAAACCTTCTGCTTTGCCTTTCAAAACGTTCTTGGTTGCCGTTTGCAATGCCCAGCTGCTTATACCATCGAGGGTATAAAAATACGCAAGCGCTGTTGATTTTTCATCGCATTCTGATGGGCTTTTGAGACCATTCGATAACACAAGATACGTGGTTTGGATTTCCTCTTCCGTTGCTTTGTTTTCAAGTTCTTGCAACGCATTATTGGCTAGTGAGGTAATTCTCTCCGCTTCGGCACTCGATGGTTTTTGTCCCGTTAACCAAAGGAAGGGTGGTTCTTTTGTCATCACCGAATAAAAACTTGTACGCACTGTCTGAATTTTTGATATCGGACATGTATTGTGCAATTCGATAAGAGCGGCCGCGTTGTTGTCCGGTGTTCTCAATGATCGCTTTTCCATACCGTTTTTCCCTTTCTAATTGTTCTTTTTTATGTGCTAAAAGACCCCATTTGGGATGTGTAATCCAAATGTACCACGCCTTTTGCCAATCGCTTTTGGTTGCATCCTTTCCTGATTTTGCCAGCCAATAATTTCTGAAGCGTTCAACTTCTAACAGCGCCTCATCATGCGTTAAGCCTTTATCGATTGCGTATTGCAAATCAGGTTCAAAATCGTCCGGTAATCGACAGCCGCGATCAGTTCTTGCCCGTTTTGCTTTTTTGGGAACGTTTTCTTGCTCGTGAATGGGAGGTTGATCCTCTGCACCCGTTGCGATTGGATCTGCTAGCTTTTCGCAATCATGATCTTCTGATGGTTCATAACCCTCATTAACAATTTCGATATTTTCAAAATCAATATCGTTTTCTTTTTTTGATAACACGATAGTGTTAT
>NZ_JBTTDJ010000008.1:0-69134 GCF_055796165.1 Bartonella sp. EBT8 | reverse complement strand
GTTAGAGAAAAATCCTATGCTCATTAAGGATGTTTTGGTGTGGGTATTAAGATTGAATATTTTAACTGTTGTTGATACAATTTTATAGGATGGAGTAACGGTCCTATGAATTTTCATACAATGGATCCTCGTTTTATTTACATCTCTGATAATTGGTTTTAGGCTAAAATCCAAATATCCTAGTTGGAGCTATGGGTTTTGAATAAAGATATAAAATAAAATTAAGTATGCTGTGTTTCAAAAAGATTCACAGAAAATGGCGTAAAGAATTGAAAAATGGTAAGTTTGTTTGGTGAAAAAACAGGTACAACAAATGTAGCAGAATTTACTGTTTCAGAAATAGCAGGGGCTTTAAAGCGTGTTGTTGAAGAGAAATTTGGTTATGTGCGGGTGCGTGGGGAGATATCAGGTTATCGCGGTCCTCACGCTTCGGGTCATGCTTACTTTGCCTTAAAAGATGATAAGGCACGGTTGGAGGCTGTTATTTGGCGTGGATTTATGGAAATCCTCAAATTTCCTCCTGAAGAAGGGATGGAAGTCATTGCGGTTGGAAAACTGACAACGTATCCAGGATCATCTAAATATCAAATTGTCATTGAAGCACTTGAGCCAACAGGAGTTGGCGCTTTGATGACACTTCTAGAAAATCGCAAGAAAAAGCTTGCGGATGAAGGTTTGTTTGATGAAGCTAAAAAGAAACCTTTGCCTTACATGCCGCGCATTATAGGGGTTGTAACATCGCCAACAGGGGCTGTTATTCGCGATATTATTCATCGTATATCAGATCGTTTCCCGTTGCATATTGTGGTTTGGCCTGTCCGGGTTCAGGGAGAGACAAGTGGGCGTGAAGTGGCTGCTGCTATTGAAGGTTTTAATGCACTTCCTTTAGGAGGATTTGTTCCAAAACCTGATCTTATTATTGTTGCACGAGGAGGAGGAAGTTTAGAAGATTTATGGGGGTTTAATGATGAAGCTGTCGTTCGTGCTGTCTATGCATCTACTCTTCCAGTTATCTCTGCTGTTGGGCATGAAACAGATTGGACTTTGATTGATTATGTCGCTGATTGGCGTGCTCCAACCCCTACAGCAGCAGCAGAAAAGGCTGTACCCGTCAAGCTTGATCTCGAGATATATGTGGCGTCTTTTGGTGCGCGTTTGCACAAGGGAATTGCGCGTTATTTTGATTTTCATCAACAAAAATTGCGTGCTATTATACGGGCTCTTCCAACGGCTGACCAACTCTTTGCTTTGCCGCGGCGTGGTTTTGATGAAGTCTCAGGTCGATTACAGCGTGCTCTTTGTGTAAGTTATGATAAAAAACGTTTTTATTTTCACGCACTTGCTATCCGTTTTGCACCACGTTTGCTGAATACTGAAAAAGCACAACGCAATACAAAGGAATATACCGTACGCTTTTATCATGCTTTTATGCGCAATATGGAAAAAAAACGCGCTGAACTAGAGGTGGCGTTTAGACTTTTAAAAAGCACTTCGTATCAGAATATTTTAGAGCGTGGCTTTGTTTTGGCTTTGGGGAAAGAGAATAAGCCCATTAAACGGTTGGTACAGTTTCCTGAAACAGGGCAAATCAAATTACGTTTTTTTGATGGTGAAATTAGTGTTTCAACGCATGATCATGCTCTCAACAGATCTTTAAAATCCAAACGGTTAAAGTCGAAGAAAGATGAGCAAGGAACACTCTTTTAATCTGTTAAACGTTAGGCTCGATGAAGGGCTTCTCATGGGAACGGATGGAAAAGTTCGTTGTTCATGGGCAGGGACTGACCCGCTTTATTGTGCTTATCACGATAATGAATGGGGAAAACCTGTTTTTGAAGATCGCCGTTTATTTGAAAAAATTTGTCTTGAAGGTTTTCAGGCAGGGCTCTCTTGGCTGACAATTTTAAAAAAAATCTCTTCTTTTAGAGATGCATTTGATGACTTTGATTTTGAAAAAATTACTCATTATGATGAAGTAAAAGTGCAAATGTTGATGCAAAATAAAGGTATTGTTCGCCATCAAGGAAAAATTCAATCAGTGCTTAATAATGCATTGAGAGCACAGGAAATTATAACAGAGTGGGGGAGTTTGTTCCACTATTTTTGGTCTTTTCAACCACCACAATCGGAACGTTATGAAAAGGTAGATTTTCAAACACTTTTGGCTAATCCCATAACACCTTCTTCTCTTCGACTTTCTAAAGATTTGAAGGGGCGTGGTTGGACATTTGTTGGTCCCACAATTTGTTATGCTTTTATGCAATCGGTAGGGATTGTTAATGATCATCTTGAAGGGTGTTTTTGTCGATGAATCTACAAAGCAGTTATAAGCGATATTGTTTGTTAGAGTAATAAAAGAATAGAGAACAGTCTTTTCTTGTTGTTATAGGATCATTGTTTCTGAGCAGGATAGTATAAAAGGTATTTTAACCGATACAGTGGCCTCAGAAATGTGAAAAAAAATTAGCGAGTAATTTTTCAAGAATTCTACAATTTTTTTTCTGAAACCATTGTTGATACAACTTATCTCATTGGTTTTGATTAATATTTTTCCTATCAGTATTGATATAGCAGTTATAGGAAGGTATATGATGGCATTTTTTATGGTTGTTGATAAAGATCAAGCGTTCTTCAGTGTGGAATTATTACCATATTCTATTTTTTGAATGGGTTGAATATATGAGTTTGGCACATTATTTGAGTGGTTATGTCAGTGCATTTTTGTAATGATTAACATTTCTTTCGTTTCGTCAGTTCCATAATATTCTTTCGTTGAGTACGATCAATATGTGCATCTTACATAATTTTACTATAGTATGTGACTTTCTTAACAAGAAGAGGTAGATGTAGTGTGAGATTAGAGAAAGTTTATAAAATGATAGAAAAGTCATATTTTTTGTTTGATAAATCGCTAATTTATTAGAATGTATGGCTAAATTTGGTCTACCTCTTTGAATTTAAGAGAGATGAAAAAATCCTCTGTTTTTTTAAGAGTTGAATTTTGATATCTCGCAAAAAGATGTTTATAATCTCTTTGTGTTCTTAAAAAACATGTTTTCTGCTTATTGGGTTCTTATGAACATCACACAAAAGTTTAATATTATTTTTTCAATTTATAGGATTTTTAGGTTTTAAATTACAAGTTTCGAGAAGTCCGCTACTTCTGTTGTAATGGTATGGACACGTTTGAGAAGAGCAAAACGGTTAGTGCGAATATTGGGATTTTTATCATTCACCAATACTTTTTCGAAAAATGTATCAATAAATTCTCCGAGTGGAGCTAGTATATTGAGTACGAGTGACAAGTCTATTGCATTGATATGATGAGGAATTTTACTTTCTATTTCAATGATTGCTTGATAAAGTTGTTTTTCTTCTGTTTCAATAAAGAGCTCAGGGTCAATTTTGTTTGCTATTACTGTATCTTTTTGAATTTCATTTTCAAGAATGTTCACAGTACGTTTTATAGCACCTAAAAAGTTATTCCCATCATGTGTATTGATAAAGGCAGTCAGTGCTTCGACGTGGCGAGCAATTAACAAAAAATCATCAGCCTTTTTATTCAAGACTGCTTCAAGAGTATCATAACGAGCACCTTCCTCTTTTAGATAGATTTTCAAACGTTCATGAAAAAACACTAACAGATCTGATAAAATCTCTTCTGTTTTTTCCATAAATAGATTTTGTAATTGCGTATTTCCTCTTTGAAATGCTTCATTTTTATTTTTTTGTTGTAAGAAAAGATTTGCTGCCAAACTAAACAGGGGCATGAGATTAATTTTCCAGTCACGCAAAAGAACAAGTCTAATAATTCCCAATGCTGCTCGTCTTAATGCATAAGGGTCTTTTGAGCCGGTTGGTTTTTCATTTATTAGCCAAAAACCAACAAGCGTATCAATTTTATCGGCCAGTGCAATTGTTATAGCAAGGGGTTCTTGCGGAATACGATCTTTGGGGCCTAGGGGTTTATAATGATCTTCAATTGCTTCAGCTACACGGGGATCTTCTCCTTGAAGAAGGGCATATTTTCGCCCCATGAGACCTTGTAGTTCAGGAAATTCTCCGACAACTTCTGTTTGCAAATCAGCTTTTGCAAGCACTGCAGCACGTTTAGCTAAAAGCGAATCCGCTTGCACCAAAGGGGCAATTTTTTGTGCCAAAGCAGTGATGCGTTCTACCCTTGCCCCTTGTGTACCTAATTTTGCATGAAAAGTTACATTTAAATGATCCAATCGTGCCATTCTTTGATCAAGAGGCTTTTTCAAATCAAGATCAAGTTTTTTTGCAGAAGATTCTAAATGCTTAATATCGGGCAAATTGTGTTGATCTGTTTGCCAAAAATAGAGAGCATCGGAAAGACGAGCACAGACAACTTTACTGTTTCCTTTAGAAATTTCCTTGCCTTCATCGCTTGCAAGGATATTAGAGACGAGAATAAAATGATGAGAGAGTTTGATCTTTTCGCTTTGTTTGCGCGTTACAAAACATTTCTGATTAGCTTGAATGGTCAAACGAATAATTTCTGGAGGTATATCAAGAAAAGATTTATCGAAATTACTCATAAGGACCACAGGCCATTCAACGAGGCCTGCAACTTCTTCCAAAAGGGCGCTATCTTGAATCAATTCTAAACCGTTTGCAAAACAAAGATTTTGGGCATCCGCCAAAATAATATCTTTTCGCCTTTCTGCATCGAGAATAACTTTATGGGACTCAAGTTTGCTGATGTAATCATCAAAGCGGCGGATTTGGAATGGTTTTCCTTCACTTAAGAAACGATGACCATAGGTTAGATTATTGCTTTTGAGAGAACCGATGGTGAACGGGATGACATGTGTTTCACCAATTTCTGGTCCAAAGACGCAAAGAATGTTTTGTAAAGATCGAATCCATTTCAGAGCCCCATTTTTTGCTGAATCTTTGCCCCAACGCATAGACTTCGGCCATGGAAAGTTATGAATAATATTTGGTAAAATATCAGCAATAATTTCTTCTGCATTGCGGCCTTTTTTGATGATTTTTGCAACATAAAAATCGCCCTTTTTACGATCATGTGCGATATCTGCTTCAGAAATATCGCTCAGTCCCGTTGAGCGTAGAAAACCATCAATGACATGCTGTGGTGATTTTGTACTGGGACCTCTCCGTTCTTCATGAATATCTTTTGAGCATAGAGAAAGACCTCGTATGTCTAAGGTTAGACGACGGGGCGTCCAATATTCTCGAGCAGCTTTATAATTTAAGCCTGCTTTTACAAGCTGCTCCGTAAGACATTTTTTGAGATCAGCCGCAGCTTTTCGTTGCATGCGCGCAGGGATTTCTTCACTGAAAAGTTCAAGAAGAAGATCAGACATTCGATTTTTCCTTTAGTGTGATTTGACCAGCTTCTGTGAGTAAGAAAGCTTCTCCACAACGGCGTGCGAGATCGCGAACACGAAGAATATAACTTTGTCGCTCAGTTACAGAAATAACACCACGTGCTTGTAAAAGATTAAAGATATGGCTGGCTTTAATACATTGGTCATAAGCTGGGAAAACGCACAGATGTTGATCATTTTCTTTATTTGGTTTTCCAGCTTCAAGAAGTGCAATGCATTCGCGTTCTGCATCGATAAAATGCTGGTGTAACAGTTTCGTATCGGCAAATTCGAAATTATAGTATGAATATTCCTGCTCTGCTTGCAAAAAAACATCTCTATAAGTTATTTTGTTTTCGTTCTCTAAACCATTAAAGTTAAGATCATAAACGTTATTAACACCCTGTATATACATTGCTAGGCGTTCAAGCCCGTAGGTTAATTCCCCTGAAACTGGAGCACATTCAATGCCACAAACCTGCTGAAAATAAGTAAATTGAGAAATTTCCATTCCATCACACCAACACTCCCATCCAAGTCCCCAAGCACCGAGGGTAGGACTTTCCCAATCATCTTCAACAAAACGAATATCATGAAGCTTTGTATCAAGACCGATAGCTTCTAGAGACTTGATATAAAGTTCTTGTAAATTGGGGGGGGAGGGCTTGATAAGCACTTGGAATTGATAATAGTGCTGTAAACGATTTGGGTTTTTACCATACCGTCCGTCTGTTGGTCGTCTAGAGGGTTGGACGTAAGCCACTTTCCAAGGGCGAGGACCTAGCGAGCGCAGTGTTGTTGCTGGATGAAAAGTTCCAGCTCCGACTTCCATATCGTAAGGTTGCAAAATTGCACATCCATAATGAGCCCAATAATTTTGCAAAGTTAAGATAAGTCCTTGAAACGAATATTTTGGATTGAGATGTTCAGGCAGTTTCACGCTTTATACTCTTTTAACATTTAATCAATAGACAGCAACCAAAAGGACTTTACTTTCTACACTTGTCTATTGTTTCGTAGGGTTATGGTCAAGTATTGTTATTTATTGTAAGCCGAATTTCAGTTTTTTTCGAATTTGTTTGGAGCTTTTTGCTTCTCCATCAATTGCGTGGTTCCATTGAAATATTGCTTCACGTTTGCGTCCAACTTGCCAATAGGCATCGCCCAAGTGATCATTTAATGTTGGATCTTCAGGTTGTAACCTGACAGCATTTTCCAATATCTGAACAGCTTTGTTATATTGCTTAAGCTTGTAATAAGCCCATCCTAGAGAATCGAGGATATGACTATTTTGAGATTGTAATGTGGAAGCTTTTTGCAGCATATGGAGCGCTTCTTCAAGTTTTTGATCACGTTCAACAAGTGAATAGCCCAAATAGTTGAGGACTTGTGGCTGATCGGGGACGAATTCAAGTGCTTTTCGCAAATCAATTTCAGCTTTTTGCCATTGCTGTAGACGTTCAAAAGCGATACCGCGTTGATAAAAAAGCTGCCAATCATCACGTTGAAAATTGGTTATTTTTGCAATAGCAGGGTTCATAGTTTTAGCAGCCTCAGAAAATTTATTTTCTTGCATATAAACAGCTGCTAACGTTATCAAAATATGGCGATCATTGGGGAATCTTTTCTTTAATGCATTAAGTAATTTGATGGCTTCATTGTGCCTATTGTTATTAGCAAGAATAAATGCAAGCCGTAATTGCCCACCTCGATAATAAGGGGAGCTAGGTGATAAAGCTTTATAAAGCTTTATTGCTTGATTAAGGTCATCTAGTCTGGCAGAAATATTTGCTAGTTGGAACAATATTGCATCATTTTGCGGATAGAGTACTAAAGATAATTGTTTGAAAATACGTGCAATTTGTCCTGAGTTTTTGTGGTTTAGAGCTGTGCCAAAGTTATACAATACTTCACCCGCTCCTTGTTGAGGTGTTTGAACCAATCTCTCTAGATAAGCACCTTTTTCCACTTTTTCTCGAATATTTTTGAGTATTTCGCGGCCTTGCAATATTTTTTCGCCGTGCTTGAGAGTCTGAATGGCTTGATTGCGCATTTTATTACGCAATTGGAATGAGGCGTAAGCTATGACAACACGTTCATAGGTATTAGGAGCTATGAGGAGACCTTGTCGGTTATTAAGTGCTTGAGTAAAATATTTTTTTGCATCTTGCGTGTGTTTTGCCAGATCACTCATCAAAGCAAGATGATAGCGTATAAAAAGTTCATACCAAGCAGGACCTTGAATTTTTTCAAGATCAGCGATTGCTTGAGATTGTTGTCCAGCCCCGAATGCGGCCCACGCTCCGATAAGTTCAGGTATTGGATTATTAGCAGGGCTAGGTGGTGCTTTTAATTGTAGAAGAAGATTGGCATTTTGATAGTCTTTTTTGATGAGGCTTTCTATCGATAAGGTTAAGGAAACAAAGGGTGTTATGATACCTTGCTCTTTGAGTTTTTTTGCTTGTTGAACAGCTTCTTTGAAGGTTCCAACAGAGAGCATAGATTCAAGGAGTTCTTTTTGTGTTTCGATATTATCAGGTTTATAAGTGAGGGCTTGTTTAAAATAATTTATTGCAAGATTTGTTTTATTTTCACGATTTGCAACCCTTCCAGCTAGATAGGCGCCTGTAAATGATGCTGTATTTGTAGAGGCATTTATTTTACTGTAGGTCACCATGGGCATCAGCATGATACCCGCGATAAAGAGGGTAAAAAAGCGGGATACTGTTGCACTGCACATAGAGCTAATCCTTTTCAAGATAATCAATCGATTGTATAGTTTATAGATCATATCCAATTACTTTATTGAAAAATATTATAATTCTTGCAAATAATCAGTTTATACGCGCAATACAAAAATCAATAGTCTCCATGAGAGCATTGCGAGCAGGGCTTTTGTTTATCGACGCAAGCGTATCGATTGCGCGCTTACCGTAGATACGTGCTTTCTCTATTGTCTCTGTGAGGCTGTCATATTTTTCTATTAAATGTTGCGCGTGAGCAAAGGCTTCATCATTATTATTGCCGTTTTCGAGAGCTTGTTTCCAAAATGCTTTTTCTACCGTGTTACTCCGTGCATATGCGATAATAACAGGCATTGTAATTTTTCCTTCTCTAAAATCATCTCCTGTATTTTTTCCCAAATTTTGAGACGTGCCACCATAATCAAGAGCATCATCAATCAATTGGAAAGCTAATCCTAACAATGTTCCATATTCACGCAATGCAGAGCGCTCTTTCTCTTTATAGCCAGCAAGAATTGGTCCCACTTCAGCGGCAGCTGAAAAAAGTGCTGCTGTTTTTGCGTTGATGATTTTGAGATAGTCTGAAACGCTGGTTTCTATATTTTTTGCCGCAGAAAGTTGCATAACTTCTCCCTCAGCAATAATTGCAGCAGCGTTTGCTAGAACAGAAAGTGCTTCTATAGAACCAACATCAACCATCATTTTAAAAGCTTGTCCTAAAAGAAAATCACCAACGAGTACGCTTGCTTGATTTCCCCAAATTACCCGTGCAGTAGATTTTCCACGTCGTAAATCACTTTCATCAATTACGTCATCATGTAACAAGGTTGCGGTATGCATAAATTCAACGGCTGTTGCAAGTTTTATATGCCCATTACTTTGATAACCGAACATATGAGCGGAAGCTAATGTAATCATAGGGCGTAATCGTTTCCCACCTGATGAGATGAGATGAGTAGAAATTTCAGGAATCATTTCAACTTCTGATTTTGCCATGGAAAGAATAAATTGATTGACCTGTTCCATATCATGTTGGGTAAGATTGATGAGAGATTGAAGAGAGTTTTGATTATTTTCTGTCTGATTTATTTTTTTAACGACACTCAATGTGTTTACTCCTTAGAGTATTGCAATGGACATATATGGATTCTATTTTTCCCACTAGCATAAAGGGGCTTTTACTTTGACACAAGCTTTTGATGTTGCTTTGGAGTGGAAGTTTGGGATGGTATTTGCAAAGGATATTTTTTAAGCTTATGTAATTTTGTTGTTATGAAGTTGTAAGAAAAATTTGAAATATTTTTATTTAAACAGCAATTGATAGGAAAAAATGAACTTATTAAAGAGGAACATTAGGCTTTCAAATGGATGAAACAACAAATCAGAGTGATGAAACAATTGATAGTTTTCATCGCGGAAAGTTTTATTTGGTTCAACCCCGTAAATATGGTCATCGTTCTGGCATGGACGCTATGTTATTAGCCAGTTTGGTTCCCAACAATTTAAAAGGAAAGGTTGTTGATTTAGGCGCTGGTGCTGGAGCGGCGGGGTTGGCAGTTGCTTCGCGTTGTCTAAACGTTCATGTTACATTAGTTGAACGGTCAGCTTTTATGATATCTTACGCGCAAAAAACGCTTATGCTAAAACAAAATGAAAAACTTGCTGAGAGAATTTGTTTATTAGAAGCAGATGTCACGTGCAAAGGTAAGAATCGCTTAAAAGCAGGATTGGCAGATAATTCTTTTGATTTTGCGATTATGAATCCGCCTTTTAACAGCCCTATGGATCGCAAAACACCCGATAAACAAAAGTTGGAAGCACGTGTTATGTCTGAATCGATGTTTGATCATTGGTTGCGGAGTGCTGCGGCAATTGTTAAGCCAAGTGGATATTTAGGATTAATTGCACGTCCGCATTCATTGAGTGATATCTTGCACGCTTTAGAAGGGCGTTTTGGTGGGATCTGTATAATTCCTGTTCATGCTCGTGCTACAAAGTCGGCAATGCGTATTTTACTTTATGCAAAACGGGGAAGTAAAGCGGCTTTATCTCTCTTTCCTCCGTTGATTATGCATGAGGAAAATAAGGATGCTTTTTCACCGCGGGTTGATGCAATTAATAATGGGCGTATAAGCTTGTGGGAAATTTTTTAATAATATCTTGCGTTTTTCAATTTATTATTTAGAATCAAATTGAATCTTTAAAAGGAGATTTAATTTTGGGTGAATTTTCTCTTGGAAATGCAATTTGGACTTGTATACTTACATTTTGGTTCAGTTATGTCTGTCCTTTTGTTTGCCCTTGTTTCTTTAGTTGCTTCTAACTCATAAAGGAAATTTTGTTTTGATGGGCTGTATCAAAAATCTTATTCCACATCGTTTTTATTCTAATACACTTGAAATTCCTGTAGTGCGTCTTCATGGAACAATTATGGATTCAACAAGTCCAGTCGCGCGTTCACTCTCATTAGTCAGATGTGCTAATCTTTTAGACAAGGCTTTTGCACACAAAAAAGCTCCAGCTGTTGCGCTTCTTATCAATTCTCCTGGAGGTTCACCTGTCCAATCACGTTTTATTTTCAAGCGTATTCGTGATTTGGCGGAGGAAAAAAAGAAACAAGTGCTTGTATTCGTTGAAGATGTAGCGGCATCAGGTGGCTATATGATTGCCTGTGCAGGGGATGAGATTTTTGCTGATCCTTCTTCGATTGTTGGTTCTATAGGAGTCGTTGCAGCGTCCTTTGGTTTTCCTGAACTTTTGAAGAAAATTGGTGTTGAACGGCGTGTTTACACAGCAGGAAAGAACAAGGTTACATTAGATCCATTTCAGCCTGAAAAGAAGGCAGATATTGAGCATTTGAAGTCTTTACAACTCGAAGTTCACCAAACTTTTATTGATTTGGTTAAAGAGCGGCGTGCAGAGAAGTTATCAAATGACCCAGATATTTTTACAGGAATGTTTTGGAGTGGAAAGAGAAGCGTTGAACTTGGACTCATTGATGGATTGAATGATGTGCGTTCTGTTATTAAAGAGCGGTTTGGGGATGATACCAAGCTTCGATTAATTACACCTCCAAAGAGTCTTTTAGGACCTAAAGTTCCTTCAGGGATTACTGCTCATGCAGCTTATACAGCGGTTGATAGTGCATTGATGGCAGCACAAGAGCGTGCACTTTGGCAACGTTATGGTTTGTGATTGGATATACAATTCAATAAATAATTAAGAGAGTGGGCAATTTTATCGAGGAATGATTGTAAGAAAAAAGTTGAAATGATGCGAATGGGGTATGTTCAGTTTTATAATAGCTTCCCATATTTGTTCTTTGTTTAAGGAAACGATGACAGAGGACATGCGAGGGGGGTGTTATACAGAATTCAGTCGAATATAAAAGAAGGAAACGCGTTGGTAAAAGATTCATGTACAGGTGCATATTACCTTAGATGATACCGGATGTACGGACTTTGTTCAAAGTGCAGGGTTATGTATTTACACCTATTAAGTTAAATTTAGCTTTGCATGTTGTTGGGCAACGTGCCGATGGTTATCATCTAATAGAAAGTTTGGTTTATTTTAGTCTTAGCGGTGATTGTCTAGGTTATGCTCCTTGTGAAAGTGATCGCTTTATTTTAGAAGGTCCATTTTCTAAAAATCTTGTTTCTGATGCAGATAATTTAGTTGTTCGCGCACGTGATTTTATGTGCAAGACATTTCCTAGAAAAGCGAAACCTGCTTTTTTTCAGCTTGTTAAAACATTACCTGTTGCTTCAGGTATTGGAGGCGGTTCAGGTAATGCGGCCGGTGTTATAAGCATATTGCGTCAACAGTGGAATCTTGATTGTTCTTATGAAAAATTAGCAGAAATGAGCTTAGTTCTTGGTGCTGATGTGCCAATGTGTCTTTTTGCATTAGAATATCAGCAGCCGCTTTTTGTGCAAGGAATTGGTCAAGATATTATACCACTACCAGAAGCTTGTTCTCTTGCAATGGTGTTAGTAAATCATGGACAACAAATTGCAACGAAAGCTGTTTTTAAGGCTTTGGAGAAACATGATAATTCTTCTTTGAAAATTGATGTAGCCGCTCTGAAAACAGTTTATTCATTAGTTGAAGCCTTACGAGAAACGCGTAATGATCTTTTTCTTCCTGCATTAAAAATCGCGCCGCAATTAACACAAGTATTATCGCTTTTAGATGAGTGTGGTTCTCTTTTTTCTCGTATGTCTGGAACAGGGGCAACTTGCTTTGGTATTTTTAAAGATCAAAAAGCAGCCAAAAGGGCAGCTCTTTTTATTAAATCGATGTATCCAAATTGGTTTGTAAAACCTATCATGACTTTAGGAAAATTTGAGAGATAAACTATGAGGGTAAAAATTTTGTTTGGTAACGATTTTATTATGTGCAAGGGAGAAGCTATACGGAGAAGAGATATTTTTTGTTTTTTTCCGATCAAATTGCCCCATGTTAGGCTAATATTTAAGCAGGAAGAATCGGCTAGCAGTGTAGAAGACTTCTAAAAGTGGTTTTTTATTTCTGTCCTTGTACAGGAGTTTATAAGGTTATTTGCTAATCTATTTTTACTATACGGCTTGCAAAAAACAGACAGTTTGCAAAAATGGATGTCTATTTTATTATATTTGTGATTTATCAAAAATGTTTAATGTACCACTTCAACCAAATTTTTCCTATGAATTGGATTTGCAGAAACAGGGTTTTTTTCATATAGCCGGCGTTGATGAAGTAGGACGTGGTCCGCTTGCAGGGCCTGTTGTAACAGCAGCAGTTATTTTGGATAAAGACCGTATTCCTGAGGGGATGAATGATTCAAAAAAACTTTCTATTCTACAACGTAAGAAATTGTATAATGAAATTTTGCAAAGTGCATTAGCGGTTTCGCTTGCTAGTCTTTGCGCCCGTACGATTGATCAGTCTAATATTAGAAAAGCAACTTTAGAAGCCATGCGTCGCTGTCTTACAGGATTAGCAGTTCCAGTTCATTATGCACTCATTGATGGACGTGATATTCCATCTGAGCTACCATGTCCAGCGACTGCTTTGATTAAAGGTGACCAACGTTCGATTTCAATAGCAGCAGCATCGATTATTGCTAAAGTAACGCGGGATCGAATGATGGAATGTGCGGGACAAGTTTATAAAGATTATGGTTTAGAGAAGCATGTAGGCTATGCAACGCTAACGCATCGTGAAGCTCTTGATAAATATGGGCCCGTTGTGGGATTACATCGTTATAGTTTTGCACCACTCAAAGAGCGCTACAGGGATGATATGTCATGACAATTTATCCTCTCAATAGTGTTTCGATAAAGAAGGCGGTTGAACTTCTTGAACAGGGGAAGTTAGTAGCTCTACCGACAGAGACTGTCTACGGATTGGCAGGTGATGCAACCAATGGAAGAGCAGTATCTTCTATTTTTGCCATTAAGAAGCGTCCACAATTTAATCCTCTTATTGCTCACGTAAGCAGCATCGATATGGCGGAACGCTACGTTGAAATTGACTTTCTTTCGCGTCAATTTATGGAAGCATTTTGGCCAGGGCCCTTGACATTAGTTTTACCTTTAAAGGCACAACATAATATTCATCCTTTAACCACTTCTGGTTTGAATACATTAGCTATCCGTTTTCCAGATAGCTGTTTTGCAGAAATTGTACGCTGTTTTGGTCGTCCTCTTGCTGCTCCTAGTGCGAATCAATCGGGACGTCTTAGTCCTACTTCCGCTGAAGCTGTTTTCGCATCTTTAGGGAAATCAGTTCCTTTGATACTTGACGGAGGACCTTCTAAAATAGGACTTGAATCAACAATTATTAAAGTTTGTGGTGAAAGTGTTTATCTTTTGCGTCCAGGAGGGTTTGCGGCTGAAGAAATTGAGAAGGTTTCGGGGAAGTCCCTGAAACGCATAGATCAACGGGCGATGATTGAGGCACCAGGGATGTTAAAATCGCATTATGCGCCCAATGCAGCGCTTCGTTTGAATGTGCAAGAGGTAGAAAGTGATGAAGCGCTTTTAGCATTTGGTCCCAAACGTATTATGGGGGTTGGAAATGCTGTTTCAATTTTAAATCTTAGCGAAAGTGGACAATTGGAAGAGGCAGCCTCTCATTTATTTCAATACATGAGAGAATTGGATTCATTCAAGGTGAAATCGATTGCGGTGGAACCTATACCCTCATACGGATTAGGTGAGGCTATTAACGACCGTCTCATACGTGCTGCGGCTCCAAGAGAGAAATGAAGATGGAGCAGGAATTAATTGAAAGATTTAGAAGCATTGTTGGTACAGCACACGCTATAACAGATCAGGCGTTGATTGCTCCTTATTTGCTTGAAGAACGCGGACTTTTTCATGGAAAAACACCATTACTTTTACGTCCCTCTTCTCGTACAGAAATATCATCAATTATGCGATTAGCTAGCCAAACACGCACACCGATTGTGCCGCAGGGGGGAAATACAGGTCTTGTGGGTGGTCAACAACCAGACGGGAGTGGAAAGAGTATTCTTTTATCCATGGAAAGATTAAACAAGATAAGATGTATAAATCTTGAGGGTAATTTTGCTGTGGTGGAGGCGGGTGTTATTTTACAGGATCTACAGGAAAAAGCAGATAAATTAGGTCGTTTTTTCCCTCTTTCTTTGGCTTCAGAAGGTTCGTGTCAGATAGGGGGAAATCTTTCATCTAATGCTGGAGGGACCGCTGTTTTAGCTTATGGCAATATGCGAGAACTTTGTCTTGGCTTGGAAGTCGTTTTACCTGATGGTCGTATTTTGGATGATTTACGTTTTGTAAGAAAAGATAATAGCGGTTATGATTTGAAAAATCTTTTTATTGGGGCCGAAGGAACTTTAGGCATTATAACAGCAGCTGTTTTAAAGCTTTTTCCAAAGCCCAAAGGAAAAGCAGTTGCTTTGGTAGGTTTACACAGTCCAGCGAGAGCTCTAGAGTTTTTATCTCTTGCTCAAAATCACGGAGGGGGGATGTTGACTGGTTTTGAGCTTATGGGCAAACTCAGCTTGCAAATGGCTTTAGACTATAAGATGTGTGACAGGTCTCCTCTTGAGCATGAGCATGAATGGTATGTATTGATCAATATTTCATCATTGCAGAGTGATGGTGAAGCATTATCAGTGCTCAGTGTTATTTTGGAAGAATCTCTAAAGGATTCTATGATAGAGGATGCGGTTATTGCGCAATCCTTAAAGCAGCAAGATTTTTTTTGGCAATTGCGTGAAAGTATATCATCTGCACAGAAGTTAGCGGGAGCATCCATTAAGCACGATGTTGCGGTCCCTCTTTCTTCTATCCCTGATTTTATCACGGAAGCAGCACGTATTGTTGAAGAGATTTCTCCAGGTGCACGGGTGGTTTGTTTTGGTCACATGGGTGATGGAAATTTGCATTATAATGTAACCCAACCTGTGAAAGCTGATACTGCGGCATTTTTGCAGTTATGGTCACGAATGAATCATCACATCCATAATTTAGTAATGCACTATCAGGGTGCTTTTTCTGCTGAACATGGAATTGGTCAACTTAAGCGTGAGGAACTTCATACTTTCAAATCATCTGTTGCGTTGGATATTATGCAGGGGCTTAAGAAAATGCTCGATCCTTTAGGGATTATGAATCCTGGAAAAATATTATGATTTAAAGAGAGGTGCAGTGTATCATGCCTTTTTATTTAGATTTTAATAACCAAAAAAGAAACCAGTTGTTTTTTTATTCCATCTTTTAATAATCCAATGGCGAAAAGCTGTTAAAAGGTGTATATTGTTTAAGATAAATTGGGACACTGTCTATGGCTAATCAATGCTTTAATCAGGCAAAAGCGGTGCTTGAATTTCGGTTAGATCCGTGCCATTTGCCACAAACAACGGCATATTTTTCATCAAAAACGGGCAATAAAATAATTTGTTCGTTAAGTGAACGTGGTGTTTTGTTTAAAACAGACACTCCCTCAAGTTTATCACATTTAGTACCATCTTATCATTTTAAAGGAATTGCGGCACGCACTGTAAAAATGCGTTCAGGTGAAAGAGCCGTTGCGTTAGAGTTGTTTCATACAGATGAGGAAGTATGCATCCCGCTTTTAGTTTCTAGAGATTTGAATAATGTTCTGCTAGATTGGCGATTATGGGCAGATACTTATGACCTTCCTATGCTTATGATTGATGAAGATAATCGCATCATGGTTGTTAAAGATCGTTTTGATTTGCGTCGTTTTTTTTGTATGACATTGCATTCTAAACAAAAGCGTTTTTTACTTCGTTATAGCAATTCACTGGGTTTACGTTTGGTGATCGGTAAACGGGTTGTTCTACAGCCGTATTGATGATAGGCATTCATTTGTTTCTATAGTACGACGATATGCATTTATTTTATATTTCGTTGGTTGTAATGAGAGCTTTGTTTGACAAGATGGGTTTGCAATAAGCACTTGTGTTAGAGGTGTTTCTTTGACTTTGCAGTATCCTTAAAGCATTGCTCAGTGATAAGAGAAGAAATTCGTGGTTTTCTCTAGGCGAAGAGAGTAACAGGCCGTGACATTTGTTCTGAATCTTGAATATGCAAAGCTTCTTTATAAATGGTGGATCCAAAATGCCGTAGTCCTGCTGCGAAATCTGTTTAATTTCATTTTATCTGGTGGGCGTGAAGAGCTTATTTATAATATTTCATTTTTTAAAAAGAAAATTTACTATTTTTTCCAAAAAAACAAGAAATATAAAACAGTTAGCAGATTTATGCATCATGCTCTTTATGTGAAATGATTAAATCATAAAAAGAAATGTTCAAAGTGTTTAAGTCTCTCGTGCAACAGCTCTCCATCCGATATCACGGCGGACAAAACCTTCTGGCCAATCAATGGAATCGACAGCTTCATAGGCGCGTTTTTGAGCTTGCGTAACGGTTTTTCCCGTTGCTGTTATATTTAAAACACGTCCCGCATTCGCAATGAGTTCTCCATTACGCAATGCAGTACCGGCTTGAAAAATTTTCACATCAGGCAAAGCATTTACTGTGTCAAGATTGCGGATAACAGTACCTGTTTGAGGTGAATCTGGGTAACCTTTGGCGGCCATAACAACAGTCAAAGCAGTTTTTTCAGACCATTGAAGAGATTTCTTTTCAAGATTTCCTTGAGCCGCTGCAAGAAGAAGTGGCAGAATATCCTCTTCAAGGCGCATCATTAAAACTTGACATTCAGGATCACCGAATCGTACGTTAAATTCAATTAATTCAGGCCCTTTTTGCGTTATCATTAATCCGACGAAGAGAATACCTTTAAAGGGGGCCCCCATTGCGTTCATACTGTATAGAGTTGGTTCAACAATTTCTTTAAGGGTACGATTCACCATTTCTTTAGTCATGATTGGAGCTGGTGAATAAGCTCCCATTCCACCGGTATTTGCGCCAATATCACCATCCCCTACACGTTTATGATCTTGTGCAGATCCAAAGGGAAGAGCGATTTTACCATCACAAAGACAGAAGAAGCTTGCTTCTTCACCTTCAAGGAAAGATTCTATAACAATTTTTTTTTCTACATGACTAAAGGTACTTTTGAAGCAGATATCAACTGCGTTAAATGCTTCCTCCAGAGTTGTTGCAACAACAACACCTTTTCCGGCAGCTAAGTCGTTGGCTTTAATAACAATGGGAACCCCTTGTTGACGGATATAGGCTTTGGCTTTTACAGCATCATTAAAACACTGGTAGGAAGCTGTAGGAATGTTATTTTGACGGCATAGATCCTTCGTAAAAGCTTTTGACCCCTCTAACTGAGCAGCTTTTTGAGTCGGTCCAAATACGCATATATTAGCATTATTAAGAGAGTCTGTTATACCAGCAACGAGTGGTGCTTCTGGCCCAACAATCACAAAGTCAATAGAATGTGTTTTACAAAAGTCAATGATGAGAAGGTGATCATTAATGTTCAAATCAATATTTTCACCCAGTTTCATTGTTGCAGGATTTCCAGGAGCACAATATAATTTTGTTAACAGTGGTGATGCTGCTATTTTCCATGCTAAAGCGTGTTCTCGTCCACCTGAGCCGATAAGAAGGATGTTCATTGCTTGCTCCTATCATAGAAGATGATTAAATGTGTTTTCTTGTCATAAGAATGAAATACCTGTATCGCAAGACTAAAGGTAGAGTTATTTGATGAAAAAAAGTAAAAATATTGCACATGTTCAATCCTGTAAGAGGCGGGGACGCGTGATGGATGCATCTTCCAAACAATGGGTTTACCATTTTCTACCACCTTCTTTGTGGTTTTATGCACAATTGGCACGTTGGGATCGACCTATTGGATGGCAATTGTTGATGTGGCCTTGTTTTTGGTCAACAACAATGGCCTTTCTCTCTTATGACGTGCATCAACATCCTCTTTTATCAATGCTCTTTCATTGGTTTTGGTATCTCTTTCTTTTTTTTCTAGGTTCTATAGCGATGCGAGGGGCAGGATGTACTTGGAATGATCTTATCGATCATAAGATTGATTCTCAGGTAGAGAGAACACGTTCTCGTCCATTACCAACAGGGCATGTGAGTCGGTTTCAGGCAAAGGTTTTTATATTGGTGCAATGTTTGGTTGGTTTGGGCGTTTTATCGCAATTTAACCGATATAGTTTTTTTCTAGGTATTTCATCATTGATAGCAGTTGCAGTATATCCCTTTATGAAACGTATAACAGATTGGCCACAGTTTTTTTTAGGTATTGCATTTAATTGGGGTTCATTAATGGGGTGGGCCGTTGTGTGTGGAAGCCTGAATTGGGCACCAATTTCACTCTATATAGGATCTATCTTATGGACGATAGGGTATGATACAATTTACGCGCATCAAGATAAGGAGGATGATGCTACTGTTGGTGTCCGTTCTACAGCACTTCTTTTTGGTAAAGCCACTAAATGTGCTTTGGTGTTTTTGTATAGTGGTTTTGTGTTTTTTGTCAGTTTAGCATTTTATTTGGCACAAGTTCCCATTCTTAGTTTTTTGGGGATTTTTGTTGCAAGTATTCATATGTTTATTCAAATTAAAGTCCTTGATATAGATGATAACTCACAATGCTTAAAACTTTTCAAATCGAATTCATTTATTGGGTTTGTAGTTTTTGCTGGTTTAGTATGCGGTGGTATATGGATGATACTTCATCCTGTTGTTTAATAAGAGGGTCAGGATATCTTAATCAGCCGTTCTTACTTGAATTCAATTCATTCACGTTATCAAGGTTGAAATGTGCAAGACCAAATTACCTTTTCTATGCTCTGTTTTTAATATCGCTGATTACTTCATTAAAGGACTGCTGAAAATAGCTTCGTACTTGGTGAATACTTAAAACTGTTTTTAAGTGATATGGGAGCAAAAAATTTTTATTAACAAAGTTCCAGAGTGAAGAATTTTAATTCCTTATTTTAGAGTGAAGTTGATGATTTCCTCGTTATTTTGCACAGCGTTATTTACTCGTTATGAAGACAAAGTCTTCATATTTGAAAGTTTGAAGAATTAGGGATAAAGTTTTTGCTTTTGCCAATTATCATGTTCAACAGAATCTCGTGTAAAGAGCAGGCGGTCATGTAAACGAAATGGGCGATCACACCAAAATTCGATGGAAAGCGGTTTAACACGAAATCCAGACCAATAAGGGGGGCGCGGGATATTTCCAATTGCATAACGTGTTGTATATTGGGCAATTGCTTTTTCAAGGACAAAACGGCTTTCTAATGGTCGAGATTGTTTGGATGCCCATGCACCAATTCGGCTACCACGCGGTCGCGATTGAAAATATGTATCTGCTTCTTGAGTGCTGACTTTTTCAACAATTCCTCGAATCCTGACCTGACGGCGAAGCGATTTCCAATGAAAACCTAAAGATGCTTTCATTGATTTTAGAATTTCTTGTCCTTTTTGGCTTTCATAATTTGTATAGAAGACAAAGCCTTGCGGATTGTAATCTTTGAGAAGAACCATACGAACATTAGGTAAACCTGTTTCATCAACAGTTGCTAAGGCCATAGCATTAGGGTCATTTATTTCGCTTACTTTTGCCTCTTCAAGCCACTTTGCAAAAAGTGTAAAAGGTTTTTGGATTTGCATAAAACTGTTATCTGTTTGTCCTTTATTATTCATGGTATCTCCAAATATCAATGAAAAGTTCTTTAAGATCCTTTACCATTAAGAAATAAAAGTATTGTTTTTTCTTATTTCAAAAAGCTAAGACTGTCACAGACTGTTAGAGCAATCATTTTTATTTTAGCATAACTATAATGAGCTATATTAAAATAAAATATCTCTTTTATCTGGTATTTTTGTTCCTTTATAGACATATAACAAAGAGGAAAAATCACTCTTTTGAGTATTTTGATGAAACTGTGAGAGAAACAACATATCAGTTGATATTTTGAAAACGAGAAAATTGAAAAGAGGGTAATATGCGTGATCCTTACGCGATTTTGGGTGTGGCACGTACCGCAAAACCGCAAGAGATAAAATCAGCATTTAGAAAGTTAGCAAAGCAGTATCATCCAGATCACAATATGGATGATATAAAAGCTAAAGAGAAGTTTGCTGAAATTAATCAAGCTTATGAAATTATAGGTGATAAAGACAAAAAAGCACAATTTGACCGCGGTGAAATTGATATGGAAGGAAAACCACTTTATCAAGCTTATGGTGCTGGTGAAAATTTTAGTCAGAGTCACAATCCTTTTTCAAGAGGAGCAAAAGGTTTTGGGTTCGGTTCTACGAGCGGTGCAGGTTTTGATGCGAGCGATATTTTTCGCGATTTATTTGGGCGAGGAGGGGACTTTTCAAATTCTGCACCCCATACGCATCCTCAACAAGGAGCTCATGTTCGTGCCAATCTTTCCATCACGTTAGAGCAGATGGTTGGAGCAGAAAAGGTGGAAGCTGTTTTTCCTAATGGAAAAAGGTTAAAAATTAAGCTTCCTGATTATGTTGAAAATGGTCAAACTATTCGTTTAAAAGGCCAAGGAGAAGAGGTCGCTTATGGGAAATCAGGGGATGCGTTGATCACTATCCAGATTCAAAAACATCCTCGTTTTCGGGTTGAAGGAAGAGCACTCCATCTTGATTTACCTATTCCCCTTAAACATGCTGTTTTGGGAACAAAAGAAGAAGTCGAGACTTTGGAAGGGCGTGTGGTTCTCACTATTCCTCCTTGGTCAAGTTCTGATCGTGTTTTACGATTGAAAGGAAAAGGGCTTCGTTTAAAAAATAGCACAAGAGATGATCTTTATGTGCACGTTCGTATCATGTTGCCGGAAGGGGGAGATGCTGCATTAGAAAAATTTTTGCAAATGCAAAAAGATTAATTTTTAAATGATATAAAAGCATAGTTTTTGTTTGATTTTAAACCAATTGCTTGAAGAAAAAGTTGACCTATGCCATAGGCAGATAAATAATATTAATTTTTTAAGTAACAATGGGGCAGTGCTAATGGCTAAAGGTAATGGTTTATTGTACGGAAAGCGTGGTTTAATTTTGGGATTGGCCAATAATCGCTCTATCGCTTGGGGTATAGCTAAGGCGGCGAGTGACGCAGGTGCGGAACTTGCTTTTACCTATCAGGGTGAGGCTATGAAAAAGCGTGTTGAACCTTTGGCTGAGGAAGTAAAAGGGTTAGTTTGCGGTCATTGTGATGTTTCTGATAGTGCATCTATTGATGCGGTCTTTAAAGTCATAGAGAAGAAATGGGGCAAGCTCGATTTTTTAGTACATGCTATTGGTTTTTCTGATAAAGATGAATTAAGCGGTCGTTATATTGATATTAGCGAATCAAATTTTATGATGACCATGAATATTTCCGTTTATTCCTTAACGGCTCTCGCTAAACGTGCAGAGAAATTGATGTCGGATGGCGGTTCAATTCTAACACTGAGCTATTATGGTGCAGAAAAGGTTGTTCCTAATTATAATGTGATGGGAGTTGCAAAAGCAGCTCTTGAGGCGAGTGTGAAATATCTAGCAGTAGATTTAGGTCCTAAGCGTATTCGTGTTAATGCTATATCTGCTGGACCAATCAAAACGTTAGCTGCTTCTGGCATTGGTGATTTTCGTTATATTTTAAAGTGGAATGAATATAATGCTCCTTTACGCCGTACGGTGACAATTGAAGAAGTAGGTGATTCTGCTCTCTATTTTCTTTCCAATTTGTCTCGTTCTGTTACCGGTGAAGTGCACCATGTGGATTCAGGTTATAATGTTATAGGTATGAAAGCTGTTGATGCACCAGACATTTCCGTCGTTAAAGAATAGAGCTTGGTTTATGAGACCTTATTTGACAGCGGTGATTTGACCGAATTTAAAACGGCCAATGGTGTTTTTGAAAAGGGGGTGTTTTTGTACAACTCAACATGGGCTTTAGTTACGTATATTTGACGGAGAAACGGGTCATTTTTCATGTCGCATAATACATTTGGTCATTTGTTTCGTGTAACAACATGGGGTGAAAGTCATGGTGCTGCTCTTGGGTGTGTCATTGATGGGTGTCCCCCAGGGATTGTTTTTACTGTTGCAGAAATTCAAGCCTATCTTGATAAGCGCAGGCCGGGACAATCCAAATATACAACACAGCGCCGAGAATTAGATCAAGTAGAGGTGCTTTCAGGAGTTGTTGTTCAGGATGATGAAACAACATTGGTGACAACAGGAACACCAATTTCTCTGTTGATTCAAAATACGGATCAACGTTCTAAGGATTACAGTTCGATTGCTCAACAATATCGTCCTGGTCATGCAGATTATACTTATAATGTTAAATATGGTATCCGTGATTTTCGAGGTGGCGGACGTGCTTCAGCACGTGAGACAGTAGCACGTGTTGCAGCAGGTGCTATTGCTCGTAAAATTATTCCTAATTTAATTGTACGGGGAGCTATTATAGCAATTGGTCCCCATACGATTAATCGTGATCATTGGAATTGGTCAGAGGTTGATAACAATCCTTTTTTTACGCCTGATGCAGAGATGGTGCAGGTTTTTAGTGATTATATAGATAAAATACGTAAAAATGGTTCATCTGTTGGTGCTGTTGTTGAAATTGTTGCAGAAAATGTTCCTGCAGGTTTAGGAGCACCTATTTATGCAAAACTTGATCAGGATATTGCCTCATTACTCATGTCTATTAATGCGGTGAAGGGAGTAGAAATAGGTGATGGTTTTACAGCAGCTCACTTAACAGGAGAAGAAAATGCAGATGAAATGCGAATGGGAAATGATGGAAAACCATTCTTTTTATCCAATCACGCCGGCGGTATTTTAGGTGGAATATCGAGTGGACAGCCGATAGTTGCACGTTTTGCTGTTAAACCTACTTCATCCATTTTAACACCTCGTCGTTCGATTGATGTTGGTGGTAATGAAGTGAATGTTGTAACGAAAGGACGTCATGATCCTTGTGTTGGGATTCGTGCTGTTCCTGTTGGTGAAGCAATGGTCGCTTGTGTTCTTGCTGACCATTATTTAAGGCATCGCGGTCAGGTGGGATCATTTGAAAGGTGAATAATGGCGTATGACGAAAAAAAAATTGTGGCTGCACTTCGTGCTTTTGAATGCGGTGAAATTATTGTTGTTACCGATGATGATGACCGTGAAAATGAAGGTGATTTAACGGTTGCTGCTGCTCATTGCACAGAAGAAAAGATGGCATTTATTATTCGTCATACAACGGGTATTATTTGTGCTCCTCTACCAAAAGAAGAAGCAGAGCGGTTTAATCTTGTTCCTATGGTTCCAGATAATAATTCAGCACATCGTACCCAGTTTACTGTCACTGTTGATTTTAAACATGGAATAACAACGGGGATTTCAGCGCATGACCGTACATTAGCGGTGCGTAATCTTGCTAATTCGAATGCTGGTCCCGACGATTTTATCCGTCCAGGACATGTTTTTCCTTTGATTGCGCATGAAGGGGGGGTGCTTATGCGTTCAGGACATACAGAGGCAGCCGTTGACTTATGTAAATTAGTTGGTTTGCCGCCGGTTGGTGTTATCGGTGAGTTAGTCAATGATGATGGGAGTGTTAAAAATGGAGATGAGATTGCAAAATTTGCGCAAGATCATCGATTGCATATAATAACGGTTGCAGATCTTATTGCTTATCGTCAACGTAAGGAAATGTTGGTCAGGCATGTTGGAGAAATGCATATTGAAACATCAGTAGGGCCAGCTATTGCTCAAAGTTATCAACTTCCTTGGGAAACTGTTCAGCATATCGCGATCATTTTTGGTGATATCAGTGACGGTGAAGATATTCCCGTGCGTTTGTATCGTGAAAACGTTATAAACGATGTTTTTTCTCAATCTTCAGATATAACAGCCAACATACAGCGTATGATAAAACAAGAAAAACGTGGTGTGTTTGTTTATTTGCGTGAGGGATCTGTTGGTGTACAATCAGCTACAGGCATTCAAGAGAGAGTGAAAGAAGGTTCAGAAAATCACATGCAGGCAATTAAACGTGAAGAAGAATGGCGCCAAATTGGTTTAGGATCACAAATTTTAAAACATTTGGGGATTCGTTCTGTTATTGTTTATGCTTCTAAAGAGTATCATTATGTAGGTTTAAAAGGTTTTGGAATTCGTATATCCAGAACATATATCTTGTGAGGAATGTATGAAACAAGAGATAAACAAAGAGGATATTACAGCCTTAAGCTTTGAGGAAGCGCTAAAGCAACTTGAAGTGATTGTTGAAAATTTAGAGCGTGGGGATGTTCCTTTAGAACAATCAGTTGATATTTATGAGCGTGGTGAATCTCTTAAAAAACACTGTGAAAAACTTTTGAAAGTAGCTGAAGCCAAAGTTGAAAAAATTCAGCTTTCAGAAGGAGGTTTTCCAGAAGGAGTAGAGCCTCTTGATTCTGAATAATCTTAGGAAATTTGGGGATATTTATTGCAAAAGAGGAGAAGCCATCATTGAGTTTAAAGGAACGAATTTTATCCGTTCCTTTTTATAAAATAAATGAGTACATGGGAAAACCATAAATTATCATCAAGAAAGAATGTTTTTCAGTAAAGATATGCAAAATAATAAATGAATAGAAGGGAGGCATATTCTTACTATTTCACCTCTTGATGAGATAATATTAAGGAGTTTTTTTTGTCACGGACATTGACGCCATTGCTTGACCGTATTTGTTTACCGCATGATTTACGGGCATTCCCTGAGTCTGATTTGGTAAGAGTAGCCGATGAATTGCGGACGGAAACAATTAATGCGGTTTCCGTAACAGGGGGGCATCTTGGGGCAGGGCTTGGTGTTGTTGAGCTTACTGTTGCGTTGCATTATATTTTTAATACACCAGAGGATAGGATTATTTGGGATGTTGGTCATCAAGCCTATCCGCATAAAATTTTGACAGGGCGTAGAGAGAGAATTCGTACATTGCGTCAGGAGGGCGGATTATCAGGTTTCACAAAGCGTTCAGAAAGTGTGTATGATCCATTTGGTGCCGGTCATTCTTCTACTTCTATTTCGTCTGGCCTTGGTATGGCTGTGGCTAGTGCTTTAAAAGCAGAGGAAAGGCGCAACATCATTGCTGTCATTGGTGATGGTGCTATGTCTGCTGGTATGGCTTATGAAGCGATGAATAATGCCGGAGCTTTGAATGCGCGTTTGATTGTTGTTCTTAATGATAACGATATGTCTATTGCACCACCTACAGGTGCTATGAGCGCGCATCTTGCACGATTAGTTTCTCGGCCTGCTTATCGTAGTTTACGCGAACGGATAAAGGGATTAGGCGAAAAATTGCCTAAATTTTTTTTAGATAAAGCACGTCTTTCAGAGGAATTTGCCCGTGGTTTTTTGGTTGGGGGAACTTTATTTGAAGAGCTTGGTTTTTACTATGTTGGTCCCATAGATGGTCACAATTTAAAGCATTTGTTGCCTGTTTTTAAAAATATTCGTGAATATTCCAATGGTCCTGTTTTGGTGCATGTGGTTACACATAAGGGGAAAGGATACGCACCTGCAGAAGCATCATCTGATAAATATCATGGTGTGAATCGTTTTGATATTACAACAGGAAAACAGGTTAAAGCACAAAGTAATGTTCTTCCCTATACGAAGGTATTTTCTAAAGCTTTAATAGAAGAAGCTTGCCATGATGATAAGATTGTTAGTATAACGGCGGCTATGCCTACGGGCACAGGACTTGATGCTTTTGCTGAGAAATTTCCTGAAAGAATGTTTGATGTTGGTATTGCTGAACAGCATGCGGTAACCTTTGCTGCTGGTATTGCTTGTGAGGGGTATAAGCCTTTCGTTGCAATTTATTCTACTTTTTTACAACGCGCTTATGATCAGATTATCCATGATGTATCAATTCAAAAGTTACCCGTGCGCTTTGCAATTGATCGAGCGGGATTTGTTGGAGCAGATGGTGCAACGCATGCTGGCAGTTTTGATATTGTTTTTTTGGCTACGCTTCCTGAGTTTGTGGTTATGGCACCTTCTGATGAAATCGAACTGATGCATATGATTCGTACCGCTGCAGCTTATGATGAGGGGCCAATTTCTTTTCGTTATCCGCGTGGTGAAGGTATTGGAATAGATTTACCACAGCGCGGTGACTTATTAGAGATTGGAAAAGGGCGTATTCTGCGAGAAGGAACAAGAATAGCATTGGTTTGTTTTGGAACGCGAATGTCGGAAGTGTTGGTCGCTGCTGAGGCGTTGGATGCGGAGGGGCTGTCTACGACAGTTGCAGATGCACGGTTTGTAAAACCTTTGGATAAGGATTTGATGCGTCGTTTGGCACGTGAGCATGAAGTCTTAGTAACAATTGAGGAAGGTGCAATAGGTGGATTTGGAGCACACTTATTACAATTTTTAGCGCAAGAAGGGCTTTTAGAACGTGGTTTGAAAGTTCGCACATTAAAATTTCCTGATGAATATTTAAACCACGGTTCACCAGAGAAAGTTCTGTCGCGTATAGGACTTGATAGTGTTGGTATTGTGAAGACAGTTTTTACTGCTTTGGGACGAAAAATTCGGACAGTGCAGAAATTTTGAGTATGAGATGGACGTTAAGAAAAGGCTTGATGTTCTTTTAGTTGAAAAACACTTTTTTACGACTCGTTCACGAGCGCGTGATGCTATTGTGCGCAAAACTGTTAAAGTAAATGGTGAAGTCATTTTAAAGGTTGGGCAACTCATTTCTGATAACGCTGAGATTGTCGTTTGCGATCCAGCGCAGAATTACGTTTCGCGTGCAGCGTTAAAATTGATGAGTGCACTCGATACATTTCCGATTATAACGGATAAAGTCATTGCCATTGATATTGGGGCATCGACAGGTGGTTTTACACAGGTTCTTTTAGAACGTGGTGCTGCTCATGTTATTGCTGTTGATGTTGGTCATCATCAATTGGATAAACGTTTATCTGGTAATAATGCGATAACCTTATTAGAAGGTTTAAATGTTAGAGATCTGCAACGAGAACATTTAGGTGGGCGGGTAATTGATCTGATCGTTTCAGACGTCAGCTTTATTTCTCTTAAACTCGCATTACCTCCTGTTTTATCTTTAGCCAAGAAGGGGGCTCAAGCTGTTTTATTGGTAAAGCCTCAATTTGAGGTTGGCCGTAAACACCTTGGTAAGGGTGGGGTATTGAAAGATCCATCAATGGCTAAAGAGACTGCTGAAGAGCTCTTTGATTGGTTAAATACGCAAAGAGGATGGAAGGCAAAAGATTTACTTCTCTCACCAATTACAGGGAGTGGTGGGAATTTAGAATATTTATTATTTGGAGAAAAATGTGCGTGAATCATAATGCCATAATCGATTATATTGGGGCGAATGGTAATGGTGTGATCAAATCATTAGATGGCGTGCTTTATGTTCCTTTTACTTTACCAGGAGAGCATGCTGAGATCGCAATCCATGGAAAATATGCTAATGTTATAGCATTAAAAGAAAAATCGCCAGAACGTATTGATGCTCTTTGTCAGCATTTTGGAGAATGTGGCGGATGCGCACTTCAGCATTGGCGGGCTGATGTTTATCATATATGGAAACGACAACTGGTTGTTGACGCGCTTCAAGAGTATGGACTTGATGTTATTGTTTCACCTTTAATAGAATGTAAGCCCTATAGTCGGCGGCGTATTACTCTAACAGCAGTCATGACACCACAAGGTTATAGAGTCGGTTTTAATCGTCATCTCTCTCATGAAATTGTAGCTGTTGAGGAATGTCCAGTAAGCTGTCCAGAAATTATGTCTAAACTAGATGATATCAGGGGGCTTTGTGCTCTTCTAAGCAACCATGTAAAACGTTTTCGTATAACGATAACACAGGTTGAGAATGGTTTAGATGTTGCTTTAAAGGGTTTTGTTATACGCCATGAGTCACTTCGACAGAAAATGGTATATGCAGCCCTTTCATACGGTATTACGCGGTTGTCGCTTGAAGGTGAAGTTTTGGTTGAACAAGAAAAACCATTGATTTACTTTGAAGATATCTGTGTTGAGTTTTCTACCGGTGGGTTTCTCCAAGCAACTCTTGAAGCAGAAAATATAATGGGCAATATTATTTTGTCTCATTTAAAAAAAGCAAAGAATGCTCTTGATTTATTTTCTGGGATAGGAACATTCACATTCCGCATGGCCAAAAAGCTGAATGTCCATGCGGTAGAAAATGATGAGAAAGCATTAGCAAATTTAGAGCGAGCAGCACATTTTGCAACTGGTTTAAAATCAGTAACATGTGAAAAACGCGATCTTTTCCGCCGTCCACTTTCGGTGAAGGAACTTGAGTGTTTTGATTCTGTTGTTTTTGATCCTCCACGTGCTGGTGCAGAACAACAAGTCCGTGAATTAGCGAAGACAACAGTCCCTCGTATAGTAGCTATTTCATGCAATCCTATCACATTTGCTCGCGATTTATCTCTTCTTATTGCGGGTGGTTATACAGTAGAACAGATTGTACCGATTGATCAATTTTTATGGTCACCACATGTTGAAATTGTTGCTGTTTTGAGTAAACGCAAAGCAAAAGCGACGTGGAAACTTTAGACTCAATCAAAAAGCTCTTTTATATTTTATTGAGATTTTCTTAATTAAGTTGAATTGGCATATTTTATGAAAGTGCTGTTCCACCAATTGTCATATTATTAATTCGCAGATGAGGTTGCCCGACGCCAACAGGAACGTTTTGTCCAGCTTTTCCGCACATACCGATACCATTATCAAGTTTGCTATCATTGCCAATCATTGTAATACGTTTCATGGCATCTGGACCGTTTCCGATAAGGGTTGCTCCTTTAATAGGTGCTACAATTTTGCCATTTTCTACTCTGTACGCTTCAGTGCATTCAAAGACAAATTTTCCAGAAGTGATATCAACTTGTCCTCCACCAAATGAAACCGCGTAAATACCGCTTTTTAATGAGGATAGAATTTCTTCAGGTGTTTTATCGCCTCCTAGCATGATCGTATTGGTCATCCGCGGCATTGGTGCATGTGCATAGGATTCACGCCGTCCGTTTCCGGTTGGATTAACCCCCATAAGCCTTGCATTTAGCCTATCTTGCATAAAACCGATAAGTTTTCCATCTTCAATAAGAACATTATATCCTGATGGAGTTCCTTCATCATCGACAGTGAGTGAACCACGGCATTGGGGAATTGTACCATCATCAACAACTGTAACACCTTTGGCAGCAATTTGTTGACCCAAAAGTCCGGCAAAAACAGAGGTTCTTTTGCGGTTAAAATCACCTTCTAAACCATGACCTACGGCTTCATGAAGCATAACACCTGGCCATCCATTGGCTAAAACAACATCGAATGTTCCTGCTGGTGCTGATTCTGCTTCTAAGTTTATGAGAGCCATACGCAAAGCTTCATCAGCAGCCATTTTCCAATTTTCTTCATGAATGAATTGGCTAAATGCTTGTCGTCCTCCACATCCATAAAAGCCATTTTCACGCCGACTACCTTCAGCAGCAACGACAGATATAGCAAGCCGCACAAGAGGACGAGTATCACGAATCAAATGACCATCTGCGCGTAAAATTTCGACGTGTTGCAGTGACCCCGCAAGAGAAACTGTAACTTGATGCAATTTATCATTTTTTGCACGTAAATAAGTATCAATTTTTTGTAAAAGAGCACTTTTTTCTTCAAATGATGGAGTCTCAAGGGGATTATGTGGTTGATAAAGTTTTTTATTTGTTTGTTGAGGCGCTGCGCTATAAGATTCCGCTTGATTATTATAGGTAACAGCTTTAGCTGCTTCACTGGCACGTTTGAGAGCAGCGGCTGATAATTCACTAGAGTACGCATATCCAGTAGCTTCCCCCGCAACAACCCGCAGACCAAATCCCATATCTTGATGAAATGAGCCGTTTTTAAGTTGTCCATTATCAAATAAAAGCGTTTCGCTTTCTGTATATTCAAGGTAGAGCTCGCCATCATCAGCATAATGAAGCGTTTCTTGTACAAGTGATTGCACTTTAGATGAGGCAATATCAAACTGTTCAATCAGTGATTTCATAAGAGTTATCCTATTTTCATGAGCACTTGGAAGATTTCCTTTTATCTTTTTTAGAAACTGTTGAGTGTGTTCTGAGGGTTTAATCATTCAATGTGCATAAATTTTATTTATGTTGGTAAAGTTACATAGGCTTGATGAAGACCTTGGAGATCAATGACGCCTCCAACAGCTTGCTCAGGAGTTGTAAAAATAAAGTAAGTTGCCATTTTTGCCTTAAAAAAGAGCTGTAATATGTCTTCTTTAAGAATCGCTTCAGCAACACAAGTATCACCAAGACAACGACGATATTCTAGTCTTCCCATATTTTTATCATCAATTTTAAGTCCAACACCAGGGCGTAACTCAACACGGATTGGAACAAAAACACGCATCAAAGCCCCCTGATTTTTAGGGAGTTTATAGAAGGTAACGCGCAGCGTAATGTCATGGCGATCTTGTGTGTGTACATTTTGTACAATCTCACATTGCAGATTAGGCGTTCCTGGTGGTAAAGAGCAGACTTTTGTCCATGCACCATAGGTTTGTGGAACAGGAACATCTTGCATATGAGGTGTTTGTGCCTGTGTAGAAATATTACAGAGTGTATAGATAATACCAACAGAGAAAGTTTTTTTAATCAATTTATAAAGTATCACAGAAAACCCTAACCACCGTATCATTACATTATTATGCATAGCTTTGTATAAAAAAGAATTCTCAAGCCGAAATTATACCATAAAACCATTATCTTCCCAAACATATTAATCCGTATGCACAAAATAAAAGAGTATGTCTATGTCATAGAGGAGGACAAGACTTTTAGCGTTGCTTTATGATGTTTGGTATGATGTATATAGTAAGCTGGTCGTATGAGAAATAATATGTTAAAATAATAATGTGTTAAAATGTTGCAAATATTTTGACCTATTTGAGAAGGGGAGAGGTATTTTATATGTTTTCAAAAATCATTGTACTATTAATTGGTTTTTTTCTTATGCTAGACAGTATTTGTTTGTGGATGATAGAAATGAAAAAGGTTTTTGAGTGGAATGTCTATTTCAGGAGAATTGTCGGCTGCAAGTGGTAAATCAATTCCGCCAAAATCGGGTATTGGTGATTATATCACGTTATTAAAACCACGGGTTATGTCACTTGTCGTATTTACAGCTCTAGTTGGACTTGTTCTCTCTCCAGTTCCGATTAGTCCATTGTATGGTTTTTTAGCCATTTTGTGTATTGCTCTAGGTGGTGGTGGTGCGGGAGCGCTTAATATGTGGTATGATGCTGACATTGATGCAGTGATGGAACGTACCAAAAATCGTCCTATTCCCACCGGTAAAATCAGCTCCAAACATGCGTTTGTTTTTGGCATGTTTTTTTCTGTTTTTTCTGTGTTAATTATGGGAATCTGTATTAATTGGTTTGCAGCCCTTTTTCTTGCATTCACAATTTTCTTTTATGTCGTTATCTATACAATTTGGCTAAAGCGCATAACGCCACAAAATATTGTTATTGGTGGAGCATCTGGAGCTTTCCCACCAATGATTGGATGGGCTGTAACAACAGGGACAGTGAGTATTGAGAGTTTTTTATTATTTTTAATCATTTTTATGTGGACTCCACCACATTTTTGGTCTCTTTCTTTATTTTCATCTCTTGATTATGATGCAGCGGGTATTCCTATGATGCCTAATGTTCGAGGCGAACAATCAACAAAAAAACAGATTTTGTTTTACACTATCCTTATGGCCATCTGTGCTTCTGGACCTTATGTCATTGGTTTAGCAGGAATTTCCTATGGCATTTTTTCAACAATTTTGAGCATTGTTTTTATTTGTTTTTCGTATCGTTTATGGAAAGCCGATACACATGATGCAACGATTTTGATGGCAAAAAAGACGTTTTTCTTTTCGTTGTTTTATTTAGCCGCTTTATTCGGAGTTCTTTTAGTTGAAGCTCTCGTTTGGCATTTTGTTTTCATCTAGAACAGTGCAATAAAAAAGCGAATTAAAAATAACTTTTCCTGAAGAATATATGCTAAGAGAGAACCAAATATGATCCTATTCTCGAGGAAGGTAGTATTTCGCAGTTTTTTTCTTTATATCGTTTATATCATGCATAACAATAGTCTGGACAATAACCTGTTTGAAACTATTGTGAAAATTATAGATATTAAGGATGATTTATGTCTTTACTTCCTCCTTTAACAATGCGTCTTTGCGGACCACGTGGATTTTGTGCAGGGGTTGATCGCGCTATTCAAATTGTTCTTCTTGCATTAAAAAAATATGGTGCTCCAGTGTACGTTCGTCATGAAATTGTTCACAACCGCTATGTAGTTGAAGGATTGCAGCAACGTGGGGCTGTTTTTGTTGAAGAACTTGATGAGATTCCAGAGGAACATCGTAACCAGCCTGTCGTATTTTCTGCCCATGGTGTGCCAAAATCTGTATCAGAAGAAGCGCGTCGCTATAATTTGTTTTATCTTGATGCAACATGTCCGTTGGTTTCCAAGGTTCATAAACAAGCGATACGGCATCAACGGCATGGCCGTCATGTTATATTAATTGGTCATTCTGGTCATCCTGAGGTGATAGGAACAATGGGACAGCTTGAAAAAGGAGCTGTGACATTAATTGAAACGATTGAAGATGCTTTACATTATCAACCAAATGATCCGAATAAATTAGGATTTGTGACACAAACAACACTTTCTGTTGAGGATACAGCAGAGATTCTTGATGTTTTACAACGACGTTTTCCTGCATTAGAATCACCAGCTGCTGAATCAATTTGTTATGCTACCACGAATCGACAAGATGCTGTTAAAGCAGCAGCAATGGGAAGCGATTTATTTTTGATTGTTGGAGCGCCGAACTCTTCTAATTCGCGACGCTTAGTAGAGGTTGCTGAAAGATCTGGTGCGCAACAGGCTGTTTTAGTTCAGCGGGTTGATGAAATTGATTTTGATCATTTGGGAGCTCTTTCTGTTGTAAGTCTTTCAGCTGGAGCTTCTGCTCCTGAAATTATTATTGATGAAATTATTTCAGCTTTTCGTGCACGCTACGATGTTACAATAGAATTGGCTGAAACTGTAGTGGAAACGGAAATATTTTTGGTGAGTCGTGAATTACGTGATGTCACTTTAACAGCTCAAGATACGGCTTTTGTTAATGGCCAAGCTGAGATACTGAAAAACAAAAAAACAGGATCTCCTATAACGAAAGCAAAATAATGGCAGTTTATACAAATATTCATCCAAATGATTTGAAGGTATTTTTGTCACGTTATTCGGTTGGCTCACTTTTATCTTATCAAGGGATAGCGGAGGGAATCGAGAATTCTAATTTTATGCTGTATACGACAGAAGGGAGATTTGTTCTAACACTTTATGAAAAACGTATTTCAAAAGATGATTTGCCTTTTTTTTGCAATCTTATGCTGCATTTAAGGCAGCGTGGAATTCCTTGCCCTCAACCAGTCGTGCAAAACGATGGGACAATGATTGGTGAATTAGCAGGGCGCCCTGCTGCTATTATTACTTTTCTGGAAGGAATGTGGATTCGTCAGCCCAAGATATGTCATTGTGGCGAGGTAGGAACGAGTTTAGCAAAATTGCATTTAGCAGGACAGGGTTTTACACTCAGCCGTAAAAATACTCTTTCTGTTATGGGTTGGAAATTATTGTGGGAACAGTGCAAAAAGAGCAAAGATAGATTGTTAAAAGAGCTTGAGCAAAAAATTAATAGGGAATTGTCTTTTTTACAAGAAAATTGGCCATCAAATTTACCAACAGGGATTATTCACGCTGATTTATTTAATGATAATGTCTTTTTTTTGAATCATCGTCTCTCTGGTATTATAGACTTCTATTTTGCGTGTAATGATTTTTTTGCTTATGACTTGGCTATCTGTTTGAATGCTTGGTGCTTTGAACAGGATCATTCCTATAATCTTAGTAAAGCACGTAGGTTATTAGAAAATTATCAAAAAATAAGACCTTTAACACTTTTAGAAATGAAAACCATGATTTTATTAGCGCGTGGTGCTTCTTTACGTTTTTTACTCACACGCCTTTATGATTGGTTTTATACACCACCAGAGAGCTTTGTCGTTAAGAAAGATCCATGGGAATATTGGCATAAGCTTTGTTTTTTCAGTAATATAAGTTCATTGAGTGAACTAGGTTTGTAAATTGTATGTTAAATCAACAAAAAGTCGTTGAAATTTATACAGATGGTGCTTGTTCCGGTAATCCTGGGGTCGGAGGATGGGGAGCAATTTTACGCTGGAATGGACATGAACGTGAACTTTATGGTGGAGAAATACAAACAACCAACAATCAAATGGAACTGATGGCAGCAATTCATGCGTTACAGGCACTTAAAGAATCTTGTTCTATCGATCTTTATACAGATTCAGTTTATGTCCGCAACGGAATCTCTATGTGGCTTGAAGGTTGGAAGAAGAATAATTGGCGTACTATATCAAAAAGTCCTGTAAAAAATAAAGAGTTGTGGCAGGCTCTTGAAGAGGTTTGTTCTCGTCATACTATTCGATGGCATTGGGTAAAAGGGCATGCAGGGCACCCCGATAATGAACGGGCAGATGCTCTTGCGCGGAAAGCAATTACTGAGTATCGCCAAAACGGATATTTTAAGAAATAGCCCTTTCTGTAAACCTTCCTCTTTATTACCGAATACTAAGTAGGGATGTTTATCTATTAAGTGTAAATGTACCACTTAAAGCGTGATTTTTAAAAGAAACTGTATAAAAAACTTTGTCGTTTGCTTCATCTGGCATGAAATAGATTGGAGCCTTAAAGAGTGTATAGTTGGTGTTTTCACTTACTTTTTTTGCTGGTCCAATTTGCATTTCTCCTCCATCTAAAAAGAGAGAATGAGGGGGAATTTCATAATTATTGTGTATTTTGATAAAGAGAGTGTTTATCTTTTTTTCAGCGTTTATTTTAATTTCATGATGCGTTGTACGGGGTAAGGCATCTTGAGCTTCCTTTAACAAGGACAAAGGAAGACGTTTGTTTTTTTGAATAGATGGAGAAAAATCAAAATTAACAGTAAACGGAAGGCAGATTTTGTAACATAATCCAATAGTTAAAGTACCACTTAAATTGTTGCTTGAACCGGAAATCCTGAAAGGTAATACGACTTTATCTTTATAGCCGAATGACCAGTCATTTTCTGTTTCATAGAGCTGTGGCGTAGGATAAAAGATTTCATAAGAAACCTGTTGGTTGAAGTGAAAAAATGCTGCTATGCCTGAATTGCCTGGATTACGCCAATAGGTTTTCCATTTTGGTTTAAGAGCAATTTCAATAATACCGTCTCTTATTCCAGAAGGAGAGGGTTCGCTAATAGCTAATCTGATACCCCCACCATCTGATTCATACCAAGATGTTGCAAGAAGAGATGCGTTTTGTTTTGTTTGAGCTCTGATAGGAAAATTGAGTAATTCTAAAATTGTGAATGTTAAGACTAAAGTAACTAAAAGTTTTTTATAAGAGCAAATTACACTATTTTGTGAACTTGTAAATGTTTGGATTTTTTTCATTGGAGCTTTATTTTCCTGTTGTACTAACTAGAGTGAATTTTATCATGTAAATTATGGAGAATAACAGATTGATGAAGCAGTGTAATGGCTTTTTGGGGGGACAGTTGCTTATAGCAATGCCAGGGATGAATGACAAACGCTTTATGCGTTCTGTTATTTATATTTGCGCGCATTCTGATGCTGGTGCTATGGGGATTATTCTCAATCAATTGCACCATATTGATTTTCCAGAGCTTTTGTTTCATCTTGGCGTCATAAACAGTGGCCAAAAAAAATGCCTTTCTGAACCAATAAAAAAGTTTCCAGTACGCTATGGTGGACCTGTAGATCCTTCACGGGGATTTGTTCTTCATTCTGATGATTATACTTGTGAAGAGACTGTTTCTATTGCAGATAAGATCTGTTTTACTGCAACGATTGATATATTAAAAGCAATCAGTTGTGAACAAGGTCCACAACATGCACTGATTGCATTAGGTTATGCTGGATGGAAAGCTGGACAGCTCGAGGCAGAAATTTCTACAAATGGTTGGTTAATTAGCTCTACATCACCTAGTTTTCTTTTTGAAAGTGATTTAAGCTGCAAATATAATGAAAGCTTACTCCGCATGGGGATTAACCCAACACATCTCACTTCTGAAATGGGGCACGCGTAGGATTTTATTTTATATTTCGAGTTTTTTGATTTTATACAATGTCCTATCCGCTCTGTACGGCTTTTCCATCATGTTTTTGCTATATAAGGAAAATGATTTTGAACGAGAGTGATTAATTCCTCGATAGAAACTGGCTTAGTTACAAGTGTGCTTTGAACATATTTACAGCCTTCTTGACGGAGGAAGATTGCTTCTTTTTCATTTTCAACGCCTTCTGCGATGATTTGCAAATTAAGATCGGTTGCCATATTGATAATGGACTTGAGAACAAGCTTTTTTTTGAGGGAATCTATAGAGATAAGTGAACGATCCAATTTAACCATGTCGAATGGATAACGCACAAGATAAGCCAGTGACGAATAACCTGTTCCAAAATTATCGAGTGCAAGATTCATTCCAAGAGCTTTAACTTGTTCAAGAAAGTGTGCTGATTGTTCAGGATTTTTTCTTAAAACAAACTCGGATATTTCTATCATCAAGCCCCCTTTATTGAGCGGGTGGCGAAGTAAAGTGGAGCGTAATTGACTGATGAAGCGAGGATGAACCATCTCTGTGCTAGGTAAGTTAATTGAAATAAAGAAAGATTGTTGGGAAAATTTTTCTTGTACATTTGTAAGATCAAGGACGGCATTATCGATAATAAATTGTGATAAATCCATAATGATTTGTTCATTTTCTACGATCTTGATAAAATCAGAGACATTTAATTTTCCATAATTTGGATGATGCCATTCTACAATTGTTTCAAAACCAATAATGTACCCATCTGATAAATTAAGGATAGGATGGTAGAGGATTTTTATTTCATTACGTTTTATGGCGTAATGAATATCTTTCCCCATAGTATTATGTTCGATGCCTAAAGTGCGAAAATTGGGGCGAAAAGGTTCAATATGGTTACCCCCCATTTGTTTTGCGCGGATCATTGCTAGTTCACTATCATCTAAAATATCTTTAGCGGTGGACCTACTTTCACTCCATGTGACGAGTCCAATTGATGTTGAAAGCATTATTTTTTTTTCTGTAAGTGAAATAGGTGCAGAAATTGTTTTGTGCAGATGATCTGCAAATGCTGCAATTTTCTGGGGTTCAGTTTCACTAAGTAAAATAATTGCAAAACGGTCAGCGGAAAGACGTGATAAGGTATCTTGAAAATTAATGAGGCGGCTTAAACGGCGTGCTATGACGAGTAATACAGTGTCACCAACAGCTATGCCTAATTTGCGATTAATTTGACGGAAATTATCAAAGTCAATCATAAAGACAGTTGGTCTAATTTGGATATTTGCTTTAGCCAAAGAAGTATAGTTTTGTAGCCTGTCGAAGAAAATTTGTTGGTTAGGAAGTCCTGTTAAGCTGTCGTGAATAGCATCGTGCAACAAACGTTCTTCAGCTTTTTTGTGGTTGGTAATATTAACAATTGTTCCAATGACACGCGTAATTTTTCCATCTTTTTGCATAGCTGGTCGTGCACGAAGAGAGAACCAATGATAATAACCACCACCAGAAGAGAGCCGAAAAACTTGATCAATCCGCCCTTTTTTGTTTTTAAGAATAATGTCCAATATGGCTTGAAAGCGCTCACGATCATCGTGGTGCAATGCTGAAATCCAGTTGCGCATAGGACCATTGAGTTTGTGGGTTTCAGCCCCAAAAAGGGTTGCCATATTGGGGTGTACAACAATGCGATCACGCTCAACATTCCAGTCCCAAATAATGTTACCAGCTCCTTTTGCTGCAAGAACTTGTTGTTCAAGGTCAGAAAATATTCCTTCATGGAAAGCATCATTGGAAAAAGTTTGCTGCAAGACAGTAAAGCTAATAAGAAGGACAATGAGGACCAATCCCCCTGCTAACGCTGGCTGGATAATATCATTATTTAAATACCCTGCTATGCAGGCATAAGCTCCAACACACCAGAAGCTAATGAGCAGCCATGTTGGAATAAGCATGATTGCGCGGTCATAGCTTCGGATCGAAAAATAGCTGATTAAAATTATACCAAGTATGGCGGTAAGTCCAAAAGACAGACGAGCAATTCCAGCAGCTCTGGTTGGATCATAAATAGCAAATGTTCCCAAAGCACAAAGAGCGATGGTCCATATGATTGCACCATAACTGAAGTGATAGTGCCAACGGTTAAGGCATAGATAGGTAAAAAGGAAAATGAAAAGTGTAGCGGCAAGCGCTACTTCTGTACCAGCACGCCAGATCGGTTGCGTTGTTAAATTAATTGCAAAGAATTTATTTAAAAAGTTAAAGTCTATGCCAATATAAAAGAGTACGGCCCAAGCGATAGCCGCTGTTGCAGGAAAGAGTCCTGTTCCGCGAACGACAAAAAGAACGGTTAACAAGAGGGCTAAAAGACCAGATATACCAAGAAGAATACCATGATAAAGTGTATAAGAATTGATTGCATCTTTATAGGCTTCAGGTTGCCATAAATAGATTTGTGGTAGATTTCCAGAGTTAAGTTCAGCAACAAATGTAACGACAGCACCAGGGTTCAGTGTAATACGAAAGATATCAGAGTTTGCACTCGCTTGACGATCGAGAGAAAAGCCCTCACTTGGGGTAATAGATTGAATCCGCGCTGATCCGAGGTCTGGCCAAAGAAATCCTGAATGAGCCATACGATAATGCGGGGCAACAATAAGACGGTCGATTTGTTCGTCTGTTGGATTTGCAAGGGAAAAGACTGCCCAATTCCCAGAAAAATTTTCGCTTTTTGCTTGGACCTCAATACGCCATACAATACCATCTGGTCCAGGTGCTGTACTTGTTTGAAAAATAGTATCGTTTGTATGATAAATTTTTATTGCTTTTGAAAGATCAAGAGCTGCATCTTGAGAAGAAATTTTAACTGGTTCGATTGCATGCGCTAACGTAGGGTGGATAAAAGAACTGACAATTACAATGAAAATGATGTCAATGATTTTACGCAAACTCTTCACAATGTCCCACTCTCAGTATTATAGAATATTTAATTTCAATCTAGATTTTCGAGAAAAAACGTCCACCTTTATAATTTCTTCTACATAACAAGCGGTTATTATTTTCTTTTGAAAAGTTATAAGATGTTATACAAAAACATATTAATCTCTCATTTGCTTTAGTGAAGCTTGTATCTGATAGATTTTTATATTTTTGTAGGGCAAAACTAAACCATGGGTTTTCACATTTCATAGAGATAACTTCGCTTACCAATTACTTTATCACATGAAGCAGGGGTTTGGTAGTTTTGTACAGCTCTTTAATAAATATTTCCCAAACTTATTTAGTGAAAAGAACTTTCATGGTAAATTTTATTATAAAATCTTTGTATATTATGAGTGAGCTGTTTTATAAAGGCTTATATCTCCAATATGTGCGAAATTCTCAGGGAAAACTTTGTTTAATCTTGCTTTTTGTATGAAGAATTGATGTTAAATCATCAAAATTCATAAGGGGACCAACAGGTCCGACAGCAGCTAATGTTGGAGTAGAATGAAGACAAAGGCGATGCGCTAAATCAGTTAATCTTGCAGGAGTAATGAGATCTAAGCGTTCCATTGTTTCGGATATTGGAATTGGTCGACCGTAAAGAAGCATTTGGCGAGCAATGAGATGTGCTTGACTAGATGGGTTTTCCTGTGACATTGTGAGGTTAGCGCGGTATTGCGCTTGTGCTCGTTGAAGCTCATTGGCATGAATATTTTTGCTAGCTTTAGAAAGCTCATCAAGAATTACAGGAAGGAGTTCTTTTAGTTTTTTTTGTTCAGTGGCGGCATGAATTCCAAAAAGTCCAGTATCTGAAAATCCCCAATGAAAAGCATAAATAGAATAGCATAATCCCCGCTTTTCTCTCACCTCTTGGAAGAGACGTGATGACATACCTCCGCCAAGTATAATTGAAAGAATTTGAGCCGTATAAAAGTCACGTGCGTGATAAGCGCGCCCTTCAAAACCAAGAACCACTTGTGTGTCCATTAAATCGCGATATTCACGAAAGTCTCCACCAACATAATTAGCAAGAGTTGTCAGTGGTGCTGTTGCATGAGGACGAAAAGTGCTAAGGCGCTGTTCAACCTCTTGCAGAAAATCTTTGTGCTTTACAGCTCCTGCTGCAACGACGATCATACGGTCTGCACTATACTGCTGATTCATGAAATTATGGAGGTCAGCAGATGTAAATGATTGAATTGTTTTCTGAGTCCCTAGAATAGAACGACCAAGAGCCTGGTGACGAAAAGCTGTTTCAGTAAAGTGATCAAAAACAATATCATCAGGGACATCATGAGCGGCACCAATTTCTTGAAAAACCACCTGTTTTTCCCGTTCTAGTTCATTTTCATCAAATTTTGAACACATCAAAATATCAGCGAGAATATCAATAGCAAGCGGCACATCATTTTTAAGGACACGTGCAAAATAAGCAGTTGTTTCAGTACTGGTCGTAGCATTGATTTCACCGCCAACATCTTCAATATCAGTTGCAATCTGAAAGGCTGTACGGTTTTCCGTTCCTTTGAAAGCCATATGTTCGAGAAGATGAGCGATACCATGTTGTGTATAGGTTTCATTGCGTGAGCCAACTTTAACCCAAATTCCGAGCGCTACACTTTCAATTTGTTGCATTGTATGTGTGGCGATAGTCAAACCATTACTAAGGCGACTGATATCTACACGCATGTGTTTATGACTCCATTAAATAAGCCAAATACCTTATTGTTAAGGATATTGGAATATTGTTGATTTGACTCAATGCAGCTAACTTCAATAAGATGCACGCGATTTTAAAGAAATATAATCTTTTACTATTTTTTCATCATTCGCAAGACTTATAAAACGTTCTTCGCGTTTCATTAAATCGTTGATATAGGATGGAGTGGGGGCATTAATTCCACAGGCATTTTTGATAGCATCAGGAAATTTAGCAGGATGAGCGGTGGCAAGGACGATCATTGGAATATGTGGTTGCTTATTTTCGCGTGCTACTTTAAGAGCAACAGCTGTGTGTGGATCAGCGAGATAGCTGCTTTCTTTATAAACATGGTCAATCATTTGAGCTGTTTCAGCTATGTTGCTTTTTCCAGCAGAAAATAGAGAACGAATATTTTTAAGCTGTTTTTCATCAAGATGGAAACATCCTGATTTTCTTAAGTTTTCCATTGCACAGCGAATCCATACAGGATCACGTTCGCCACTTTCAAAGAGCAAGCGTTCAAAATTAGAAGAGACTTGAATGTCCATGGACGGTGATGTTGTGTGGATTATTGGTTGTGTTTCATAAATACCGCTGGTTAATGTGCGTGCGAGAATGTCATTATCATTCGTTGCAATGATGAGCTTTGCGATTGGTAATCCCATACGGGCTGCAACATAACCTGCAAAAATATCACCGAAATTTCCAGTAGGAACAGTAAATGAGACGGCTCTATCAGGAGCACCAAGGGAGAGTGCAGATGAAAAATAATAAACAATTTGCGCCATGATACGTGCCCAATTTATAGAGTTAACACCTGAAAGCGCTGTTTTTTGTCGAAAATTATGATCGTTAAACATTGCTTTGACAAGTGCCTGGCAATCATCAAAGTTTCCGTCAATAGCAATGGCATGAACATTACTGCTTTGATTAGTCGTCATTTGTCTTTGTTGAATAGGTGATACGCGTCCTTTGGGAAACAAAATGAAAACGTCTGAATGTTTTCTTCCAGCGAAGGCTTGTATTGCCGCACCCCCAGTATCACCTGATGTGGCAGCAATAATTGTTGCTCGTTTGTTTTTTTTAGTGAGAACGTAATCCATTAATCTAGAAAGAAACTGCATTGCAACATCTTTAAATGCCAAAGTAGGACCATGAAAAAGTTCAAGGATAAATTCATCTGTTTTAGTTTGTAGCAATGGACAGATTGCAGGGTGATTAAAAGTGGCATAAGATTCAGCAATCATATTTTCAAAAGCTGTATATTCGATTTCATTATTTACAAAAGGCCAAAGAATTGTTTTAGCAATTGTCGCATAGGATTGACCGCGAAGCGCTCGTAATGCATTAGGTGATAATTGAGGAAAATTTTCTGGTAGATAAAGTCCACCATCATGAGCTAAACCAGTCATGATTGTTTCAGTAAAGCCTAGAATAGGGGCTTTACCTCTTGTGCTAATATATTTCATGAATCTTTTCTTTCATTTATTTGCAGTAAAATGATGAAATTATATATTTCATGTTTTTAACAATATTCAAATTATTAAATGAATGAAAGTTTGTTTGCTTATGCTTATAAATAATAAAAAATCAATGGTAAAAGAAACAGCAACATTAGAACTTTTAGATATTTTAATTATAACATATTGAATATTAATGATTTTTTTGTAAAAGAAAAAACAACTCTGTTCTTCATGAGGTTTATAAGTTGTATTATTTGCTGAACATTATGATTGTACAAAAAAACATCTAACGCATAAATTTCAGAAACTTAATGACGGGTTTTTATTTTTTCTCCTAACTTTATATATTCAACAACGCCTGTGGTAATTAAACTTTGTGAAGTCGCATATTATGATTTATATTGAAGGATTTACGAAATAATTTCATAATATTTTTTGTGTAACTTGTGGATTAATGGCTTTATTTAGTTTAAATTATCAATTTTCACGCTAATGAGTTATTATATTTATACTAAACATTATAAATAATAAAAAAAGTCATCTATGGGAAGCATAAAGAAACCTGCCCCAATTATTTGAGGCAGGTTGTAATTTAAAGATTTATTTTAGAAAAAATAAACAGATAATTGAAATTACTTTGTTTTTCCTATTCCTATTCCTATTAATCCACTGAATAGAGCCATAAGAAACCCAGTGAAAGCACCAAAAATCATAGCTCCTATTGTAGTAAAAGTGCCTATTGTAATGGGATCAAATACTTTCTGAAATTCTCCTTCAATAGCGTCTTCATTTTCAACCCCATGTTTTAAAATTGGAACATAAAGAGTAGCAATATTGATTGTTTTCTTTTTTACCTGCTCTATTAAAGAAATATCTTCTTGTTGTGCGTTATTGCTCAAATGACTTGCATGAACATTCAGAATTTGTGCAAAAGAGAAAGCAATTGCTATAAGAATACTCAACATATGATTTTTAAACACTTTAATCATAATTTCACCTCAAATATTTTAAAATTTTAATAAAGAAACCTTTTGGTATTACCGATAAATAAGATTGGTACATTATGTATTTTACTTAATATAAATAACAAATAATTCGGTTATACTCAGGTACTATATTGAGAAATTTTATATATAAACGTTCAGCGAGTGCGGAATTGTTTTATTACCCACGCTAAGAACATGCCCACTATAGATGCTCCATATCCAGCTAACATTGCAATACCAAAAGTTCCTAATGTAATGGGCTCAAGCACTTTCTCAAATTTTCCTTCAACGGGAGTATCTTTTGTTTCTCCATAATTTAGACTGGGAACATAGAAAGCTGCAAGACGAGTTGCCTTCTCTTGTACTTGTTCTATTACAGAAACATCTTCTCGGGGTGCGTTATTGCTCAAATGACTTGCATGAACATTCAGAGTTTGTGAAAGAAAAAAAGCAGTCACTATAAAAGTATTTAATATATAACTTTTAAACAATTTTTTCATAATTTCGCCTCAAATACTTTCTATTTTAAATATAAAAAGATGAATAAATAAATATAGAATATAAGAGTTTTACTTATAATTATATTTTATACAAAATATAATTATTTTGACTTTTTAGTAAAAGGTTTATTTAAATATTGATACGATGTCCTTTACCAATCCTACGAGAAAACTTACTACATATCCAATAACAAAAACTCCTACTGCTATAGTAAGAGGCTCAGCCACCACCTTTTCCACTTTTCCTTCAATGACATTTCCATTTATTGTTCCATAACTTACTGTTGGAACAGAGAAAGCAGTTGTACCAACTGTTGCATATGTTACATTTTCCGTTACGCATTCAACACTTTCTTTTTGAGTGTTGTTACTCGAATAATTTGCATGAACATTCAGAGTTTGTGAAAGAAAAAAAGCAGTCGCTATAAAAATACTTAATGAATGTTTTTTTAATACGTTAACCATAATTTTACCTCAAAATATCATCTAATTTTTATTAACATGTAAAAGATAATTTTATTTGCAAATACTTATTAATAGAACAAAAATAAATACAAATCATATTATCATATTACATAGTACACACGCCATATACTACATTATGAATCAATAATCAAGAATAAAATGTCTACATTGTGTGTTTTACTATATATGCATAACTGAATTATATATTATATTTTATTTTCTAAAAGTGTTTTTGATAAATTTATATATGTATATTTATGTTTTAAAATTGGTATAATTTATCAAAAAGTCTTATTTTAAAAGTGGTAAATATATATAATTACAGAAGAGAACAATTTATCAGGATAAAAGAAGACTTTTTGTGTATTTTTAATTGTCTATATTTTTTATGATTTTTTTTGCTTTATAAATTAGGTGAATAATAAAGAGTATGAGTATATTTTGCATTGATAAATAATACAATAGTGAATAATAAAAACACTCCTTATAATCGATATAAGATATTTTGTGAATTTTGTTTCAATGTATTAAAGGAATAAATGATTAATACCAATTTTATTAATAATAAAATTATAAAAAATGGATATAAAAATCATAATTATCAATATTTTATTTAAATAAAATTATAGTTATTTTTATATTTTTATCCATAGTGATGATTATTATAGATGATAGGCTCTAAATTTCATATTAGTATATTCAATTGTTATAATTACATTGTTCTTATCTATAGAAGATAAGAGTATGATTCAATCTTAAGGTCTATCAATTTTGTATTTTTTTATGATACGAAGAAGAATGTATATTTTTTTAGCGTAAGTGAAATCTAAATTGAGGAAAGATAAAGATTTCACCGATTATAATAATGATACAAGAGTATTATTTATAATACCGAGCCGCTTTAATCAGGTCAAGGTATCTTGATAAGAGTGCTCCTTAATTAAGCATACGCATTGATAGATCTCCAGAGAGCTTTTTATGATTGATCCTGCCATACTGCCATTGCCTCTAAAACTTCTAGTAAATGAGCATGTTTGGCTATAACCGTTTCAGCACCAGCTTCTGCAAGTACATGAGAGTGCCCAAGATAACTATGTGATCCTCCAGTAAAGCCGATGACGCGCATGCCCGCTGCAGATGCTGCATGTACGCCATGAAGTGAATCCTCTATAACAATAGTATTTTGGGGATCAGCGTGTAACTGTTGTGCTGCGAAAAGAAAAACATCAGGAGCTGGTTTTGTTTTTTTTGTTCCAACTTCAGGAGCAGAAAATATTTTATTTTTATCATCAAAAAAACTGTACAAATCAACGATAGTAAGCATCTCTTTGATATTTATGCTTTTTGCATTAGAACAGATACAGTAGGGATAAAGAGTTTGAATGTTCTCTATTGCTTCTCTTATCCCATCAAGAGCATGTAAATCAGTTTTTATTTGTGCTCGAAAAAGATTTGACATTTGATTTATGAGATGAGCAGAGACTGGTTTTCCTGTTTCTTGTTCAACTTGTTTAAGGATATCTAGAAAGGCCAGCCCTGAATAACGTTCCCCTAATTCTTCAGGTGATATGTTATATCCTGTTTCTTTAAGCAATTGAGATCCAATTTTTGCTGCGAGATATTCAGAGTCTACTAAAACTCCATCACAATCAAAAATAATGAGATCTATCTGAGGCATGAGATATTCCTTTAATATATTATCGTAGTTTAAAAATTTTTATAAAAATGCCATTGAGACGATTTTATTTCATTAAAATATGATTTGAAAGTGATTCTTATTCATGTAACAAAATAAAAGATACGAGAACAGCACATTGAAGGGAAGAAAATAAGGATTTATCAGTATAAAATTTCCTTATTTTTCCTGAAATAATAAAAATACGTATCACTTTTATGAGGATTTTAACGATACATTTACTCTATTTTGTAAATATGGATTGGTAATGCGGGCCTATAAACCATTTAGATTGATTATAGGGTAAATTCAGTTCATTTCGTTGGGTTTTTCATGACAGTTATTCAGCTTCAAAAAGATTTTGTTCACACTCTTTCACGGGTACCATGGCGCAATAAAATTTTCAAAGGGGATTGTGTTGCAGTCTTGGAAAAACTTCCAAAACATTCAGTGGATATGATTTTTGCTGATCCACCTTATAATCTACAATTAGATGGTGCTTTATATCGTCCAGATTATTCGCTTGTTGATGCGGTTGATGATGCATGGGATCAGTTTGAGAGTTTTGCTGCTTATGATGCTTTCACACGCGCATGGCTGCTTGCTTGCCGTCGTGTCTTGAAACCCAACGGGACAATTTGGGTTATAGGATCTTACCATAATATTTTTCGAGTTGGTACGACATTGCAAGATTTAGGTTTTTGGATGCTTAATGACATCGTTTGGCGTAAAAATAATCCGATGCCTAATTTTCGGGGGCGCCGCTTTCAAAATGCTCATGAGACGCTTATTTGGGCTGTCCGAGATCAAAAAGATAAAAAATATACATTTAATTATGACGCCTTAAAAGCTGCGAATGAAGATCTACAAATGCGTTCAGATTGGCTTTTCCCTCTGTGTACTGGTGCCGAGCGTTTAAAAGATGAGGCAGGGCGTAAATTGCACCCAACACAAAAGCCACAAGCATTATTAGCCCGTATTATTATGGCTTCTAGCAAGCCTGGTGATGTTATTCTTGACCCGTTTTTTGGTTCAGGGACGACAGGTGCTGTTGCCAAACTTTTAGGGCGTGATTTTGTAGGTATTGAACGTGAGCAAGACTACATTGATGCAGCCTGTGAGAGGATTGCAGCGGTTAAACCTTTAGATAAACCAGAATTAGCAATTTTGGATAAGAAAAAAGCAGAACCGCGTGTCGCATTCAATAGTTTACTTGAAGCAGGTTTACTCCATCCAGGGGAAGTTCTTTATGATCGCAAGAAGCAAGTATCTGCTATTGTAAGGGCTGATGGTACGGTTATGCATGGTGGTGAAGCCGGTTCTATTCATGCAATGGGACGAAAGGCTCAACAATCACAAAGCTGTAACGGTTGGACTTTTTGGTATTATGAAGAAAATGGACGATTGAAATCGATAGATGACTTAAGAATGATAATACGTTCACAGATGTTAAAAACTGGTGTTTTATGAAGGACTAATCTAGCTGTATCATTATTGTATCCGCGAGCTCTAATGTTGCACTTTCATATTTAGGTAATTTATCAAAAATATATTTACTGGTTTCTTAAATGTTTTTTATTCACATGTCCTCCTGTTTATGACCTGTAAGAAAATGTTTTTATGGTTCATGATTAGGGGGAAATAAGGAAGATCGCTCTATTTGAGGTTTTTATTCAAGTTTCAGGATAGGAATTATCATTATAAATCAATGTGTTTTATGAAAGAATGTTATGGATTAAATTAAAAAGTTATTTTAATCGAAAAGAATGAGGGATCGCTACGGAAATAGCTTTTTTCATGACAGTAGGCAGTGCTTCTTCAGCAAGATTCTGGATATCGCACCACCAGCCATTTTCACGATTTATTTCATGAACACAGCTAGTATAGTAAACATCAAGTTTGAGGGAAAAATGGGTAAAGACATGCGTAATTTGTCCTTTGAACTGCCAATTGGCGATAAAGGGAGCGTTTTGGAGTCCGTTTTCATTGTTTATTCCAATATTGTTAGGGATTTGGGTCATTCCACCGAGCAGTTTTTTATCCTGTCGTTTTTCTAAATAAATTTGTTTATTTTCATTAAGTACAACAAAAGCAACACCAGTTTTTGAAGGGCGTTCTTTTTTAGGAGCTTTGACTGGAAAAGACTCCATTATTTTCATCTTTGCAGCTCTACACAAATTTTGAAGAGGGCAGAGATAACAAGATGGTTTACGTGGCGTACAAATGGTTGCTCCCAGATCCATCATCGCTTGAGCAAAATCTCCAGGGCGATTTAAAGGAGTTATTTTTTGTGTTTTTTCTCTGATTTCGGCTTTTGCTTTTGGCAATATTGAAGCGATAGCAAATAAACGGGTTACAACGCGTTCAACATTGCCATCAACAACTGCTACAGGGTGATTAAAAGCGATTGCGGCAATAGCGGCAGCAGTGTACTCTCCAATACCGGGAAGAGTTCGCAATATTTTTGCGGATTGTGGAAATTGTCCTCCGTAGTTTTCAACAAGCTGTTTAGCACAATTTATAAGATTACGTGCACGTGAATAATAGCCAAGTCCAGCCCATGCTTTCATGATATCCTCTTGTGAAGCTTTCGCTAAAAAAGAGAGATTAGGCCAAAGTTTCAGAAATTTTTGAAAATATGGTTTCACGGCTTCGACAGTTGTTTGTTGAAGCATGATTTCAGAAAGCCAAACTTGGTAAGGATCAGGGCGAACTCCTTGTCTTTGTTTCTCTGGGGTAATACGCCATGGTAAATGTCGGTGTTTTTGATCATACCAAGAAAGGAGGCGTGAAGAAATTTCATGCATGATTGTTTTGAACCACAGGAAGATGTAAAAAGCAAAAGAAAAAAGCATCTATTTTACAAATCAGTTTTTTCTTTTTCTTCTATTATAAAAGCTTTGGTTAGCTAAGAATTGGACTTTGTTGATATTTGATGAGATATTTGGGGGAATAGTTTTTCAGATGAAAGAAATGTTTATAATTTAGGGCATGACTAAATGTTGATTTAGAAAAATGAGAAAACGATTTAAAAAGCGCTATTTTTACTCTCTTTCTGAGACGGTATCTAAAATGCTTGATCCAGTTTTATGTAAACGGACAGGGCTTAATGTCGCGCTTATAGAGCATTGGCCACAGATTGCAGGTCATGGTATAGGTGAACATACAATGCCGCTTAAAATTATTTGGAAACGTCGGGCTAATCAGGATGACGTTTTCCAACCTGCAACACTTGTTGTGAGCTGTGAAGGATTTTCTGCTTTAAAACTGATGCATGAAACCGATGAATTGCTTCATAGAATAAATGTTTTTTTTGGATATATTGCTATTGATCGTATCAAGATTGAACAAAGATGTATATCTGTTTTGAAGAATCACTTACCGATGAAGCCTAATCCGAATGAAAAAGACAAAAAACGTATAGAAAAAATGGTTAAAGAGGTTGAAGATGAAAATTTACGCCAATCACTTTATGAACTTGGTTGTTGCATTTTTGCAGAAAAGCATAATAAATAGAAAGCTATTTTACATCTTTTCCTTTAGTCTGTAAGAGGGTGTTAAGTTCTTATTTGTTCAATAACAATAGAAAAGTATTATTTATGATAAAATGTCGTTCTTTTTTATCTTTTGGGATGATTTTTCTTTTAACGGCAGTTGTGCAGATCGGTGCAACTGTTACTTTTGCTAGGGATACTAAGCCAATTTCGACTGTTGATATGGCTGAACTTCTTCAATCTGGAAAAGTTAAGGATAGGTTTGAAGGAGAAAAGAATGCACCAGTAACAATTGTTGAATATGCTTCATTGACATGTATTCATTGTGCATATTTTTATAATGATATACTTCCACAAATTCGTAAAAAATATATCAAAACAGGAAAAGTAAAACTTATTTTCCGAGATTATGCTTTTGATCCTCGAGCAACAGCGGGGTTTATGCTGGCGCGATGTGCACCAGAAGATCGCTATTTTCCTTTGATAGAGGTTTTATTTCAAAAACAGCAGGAGTGGGTTTGGGAAAAAGATGCTTTAACACCCTTGAAAAAAATTGGTTTAATGGCCGGCTTTACGGCTGAAAGTTTTAATGCTTGCCTTAAAAATCAGTCCATTTTAGATGAAGTGAATGCATCCTTTGAGCGTGGTCAGGAGCTTGGTGTTACAGCGACACCGACATTCTTCATTAATGGTAATAAGTATGAAGGTGTTATGTCAGTAGAATCCTTCTTTTCGGTGATTGATAGTTTTCTTAAAAACTAATCTTCTTTCTAGGAAGTGGGTATTGATACTTGTAGCCGTTTTTCTTTTGGAAGGATTAGTTTTACGCATTTCTGAAGCAATATTTTTTTGTTTAGCCAATTTTGGATTGAAGCATTGCTTTTTAATAATTAGCTTCAATCAAGTGATGTTTTGATGCTGAGATGGGAGGATTTGTATGATGACAAAATGGATTTATAGTTTTGGTGATGGTAATGCAGAAGGAAGTGCTAGGGAGCGCAATCTTCTCGGCGGCAAAGGGGCTAATTTAGCAGAAATGAGTAATCTTGGTCTTCCTGTACCTCCTGGATTTACTCTGACGACAGAAGTTTGTAATTTTTATTATGCACATGATAGGTCTTATCCGAAAGGATTACAGGAAGCTGTTAAACAAGCGCTTAAATGTATTGGTGAACAAACGGGGCGTGAATTTGGTAACGAAAAAAGGCCGCTTTTACTCTCTGTTCGCTCTGGAGCTCGTGCTTCTATGCCAGGAATGATGGATACGGTCCTTAATCTTGGTATGAATGATAAGACTGTACAAGCAATTGCTTTACAAGCCAATAATGAACGCTTTGCTTATGACAGTTATCGTCGTTTTATCCAAATGTATTCTAATGTTGTTTTGGGATTAGATCATTCGTACTTTGAAGAGATTCTTGATGAGTCAAAAGCACGCAATGGTTATAGTGTTGATACAGAGATGACGGCAGCTGATTGGAAAGATGTTATTCTTTCTTACAAAATATATATTGAAGAGAAGTTAGGAAAGCCTTTTCCACAAGATCCTGAGCAACAGTTGTGGGGAGCAATTGGGGCAGTTTTTTCAAGTTGGATGACTGCACGTGCAGTTACTTATCGCCGTTTACATAATATTCCTGAAAGTTGGGGAACGGCAGTTAATGTGCAAGCTATGGTTTTTGGCAATATGGGAGAAGATTCAGCAACGGGTGTTGCTTTTACACGCAATCCATCAACAGGGCAAAAAGAACTTTACGGTGAGTTTTTAGTTAATGCTCAGGGTGAAGATGTTGTGGCGGGTATTCGTACTCCTCAGAATATTACAGAAAATGCACGTATTGTTGCGGGCTCAAATAAACCATCACTGGAAAAAATCATGTCGGAGGCTTTTTTGCAGTTGTGTCAGATTGCACAGAAGCTTGAACAGCATTATCGTGATATGCAAGACCTCGAATTTACCATTGAAAAAGGTAAATTATGGATGTTGCAGACCCGTTCGGGCAAGCGAACGGCACGTGCGGCTTTAAAAATGGCGATTGAAATGGTTGAAGAGGGATTAATAAGCCGTGAAGAGGCGGTATTGCGAATTGATGCAAAATCGCTTGATCAGCTTTTACATCCAACACTTGATCCCAAAGCAGAGCGTTTTGTTATTGCACGCGGATTACCTGCTTCTCCAGGAGCAGCAACGGGTGAAATTGTTTTTACTTCAGAAGAGGCAGAAACTGTATCTGCAGAAGGTCGTAAAGTTATTTTGGTGCGTGTAGAAACAAGCCCAGAAGATATTCATGGGATGCACGCTGCAGAAGGGATTTTAACGACACGTGGTGGTATGACAAGTCATGCAGCGGTTGTTGCACGTGGTATGGGAAAGCCATGTATTTCAGGTGCTGGTAATGTACGGATTGATTATAACACAAACACAATGTTTGCTTCAGGACAAAACTTTAAAAAGGGTGATGTCATTACAATTGATGGTGGAAGTGGAGAAATTTTCAAAGGGAAGGTTGCTATGTTGCAGCCTGAGCTTTGTGGAGATTTTGCAAAATTGATGGAGTGGGCTGATGGGATGCGGCGTATAAGAGTTCGCACGAATGCTGAAACACCATCTGATGCACGTATGGGGCGTTCCTTTGGAGCTGAAGGTATTGGACTTTGCCGCACAGAACATATGTTTTTTTCTGGTGAACGTATTATTGCCATGCGTGAAATGATTTTAAGTAATGATGAAAGTGGGCGTCGTAAAGCATTGGATAAACTTTTACCAATGCAACGCTCGGATTTTATTGAATTATTTGAAATTATGTCTGGTTTGCCTATTACTATCCGCTTACTAGATCCACCATTACATGAATTTTTGCCCAAAAAGGATACAGAAATTCTTGATGTTGCAACGGCTATGGGGGTATCTGCTGATGTACTTTCTGAACGCGCGCAGCAGTTGCATGAATTTAACCCTATGCTTGGATTACGAGGATGCCGTTTAGCTATTACTTATCCTGAAATTGCAGAAATGCAAGCACGAGCTATTTTTGAAGCAGCAGCAGAAGCTGCTCAAAAAACTGGCTCTCCTGTTCTGCTTGAAATCATGGTACCGCTTGTTGCGCTTAAATCTGAACTTGATTTTGTCAAAGCTCGTATTGATCAGGTTGCTAATGAAGTGATGACGGAAAAGGGAAGAAATATTCAGTACATGGTTGGGACGATGATTGAGCTTCCAAGAGCGGCTCTTCGGGCAGATGAAATTGCTGAAACAGCTGAATTTTTTTCATTTGGAACAAATGATTTGACACAAACTACTTTTGGAATTTCACGTGATGATGCTGCTCCCTTTTTAGAAACCTATTTTAAAAAAGGACTTTTAGAACAAGATCCTTTCGTATCGATTGATCGTGATGGGGTAGGGGAGCTTATTTCTATTGCTGCACAGCGAGGTCGTTCTCGACGTGAAAAAATTAAACTGGGAATTTGTGGTGAACACGGAGGTGATCCTGCGTCTATTACTTTATGTGAAGAAAATGGTTTGGATTATGTTTCATGTTCTCCTTTTCGGGTGCCAATTGCGCGTTTAGCAGCAGCACAATCAGCTCTTGTAAAAAAAATATAAAAAGATTTTGAGTTTTTTATTCAATAGTAGTTTTCTTGTATTTAGCTAGCTCATAGCGGATGTGCTTCCTTATTTATTACAAATATTTCATTCCTCTGCGAATGTCTCTTGTAATAGATAAGAAAATGAGTTCATCGTGATTCATGATGAAAAAAGTTGAAACGACAGAATCTTATTCTTGATAGTTCTTTTTAAAGTGGCAAAAACGATGAATGATCATTTTAAATCAATATTTTGATTACGGTGCGTAGAATAAATTGCACGTGCTTTCTATTTTATGCACTAAAAGGAAAATCCTCTAGGATACATTATGCGTTATAGGGTGAAAGAGAAAATTATACTTTTTATGCATTTATAAAAATAAAGCAGTATAGAATACATTACTGCCATGGTTTCAATTTTTACTCTATAAAATCGACGCTTCTTTCAGTTCAACAAACCAACTTCTCGCATTTTCATTAAAACTGTGTGATCAGTTTTACCTGTTATCGGAAGATCAAACATTTTTTGAAACTGTTTTAAGGATTCTATTGTCTTTTGATCTTCTATACCAGTGATAATAACTTCGTGATTACCAAAAATACGTAAAGCTTTTTGCACTTGTATAATATCTGCAACAAGAGGCTCTGAAACAGTTTCTTTTAAGTGCGGCATATCTTTTGGTTTTGTTGTTTCATGTGCTATTTCTATTTCATTACGTTTAATTAATAGCGCAATTTCATCTGTTGCTGTATTGGGTAACAGATTATTTTGCATTTCGTGAGCAGTTTGTTGTTTCCAAAGTGCTATGGCACGACGCATTTTAGGTCCCTCTATTCCATCTAAAGGGCCATCATAAAATCCTAGCTTTGCCAGCTTCTTCTGCATTTTTAGTGTGTTTTCTGACAAAGCAGGTGAAGATAAATTTTTGTGTAGAGGACTTTGAAAAGGTACGGAAGTGTCTCGAGAAACAGCGTGAAGTTTTGCTTCTTTCTTGGATAAAGCAGAATTTTGCTCTATATATGGAGCAAATGGGAACTTCATTTTAGTAAAAATATCTTGGTGTATTATCATTTGTGAAAATAAAGCATTAAATGAAACAAATCCAAAACTAATAGTAAAAAGAATTAATCCAACAAAAAATAAAGTATTTTTTCTTGTATAAAAACAAAGTTTTTTTGCTATCCAAAAAAGAAAATAACTAATTATAAGAAAAAATGTTATAAAGATACTACTATAGTATTTACGCTGTTTTAATTTTTTTGTTCTGTGTTGTTTTCTTTTTTTTGCCATTATTTTATTTGTTTATTTCTAATAGAATGATTATAAGTTATTTTCATTTTCACTAAGAGGAAGACTTATCTACGTCATTGCTCTTTCTTTTAAATTATTAATAAATAAGCTTTTTTATGAATGTATAAGCTGATAAATCAATAATAGCTCTCATCCAAATTTTAAAATCTCATATTATACAGCATTTTTGACTATATAAAAAATCCTTCAACTCTACGATACTATTTACATTCTTAAGAGGCATCGTCACATATCATCATTTAAACTGAAAGTTTTATGTCACTTCCTTATTTTTTGCGCAGATATTTTGTAGTCTTTGAAATCAAAATTGAACCACATCTACTTATCCCATTGTATCGCTGATAGCATTATGTGATATTTTTCAAATGTTTTACATTTACATAGGTTTATATTTTTACCCAATGCTGATGGATAGCATTATATTCTCATATAAATTTATTTTCCTAATATTTGATAAATATCAACGAATGAGATTTAAAAATATCTGCAAAAACAGGTTAGCTGTTTAATCTGTACAACCTGATAGAGTGTTTTTTTATAAAAAAGAAAATTGCAACATGAAGTATCGTAATTTTTATGCATTTTCATGGTTATTAGGTATAGTTTTTTGTCGTAATTACATCTAATTTCATTATATGTGATGAAGAGGGCCAATTGGCATATTTTAACGCTCTTATTTTTACTACGCAGTTTTTATGTTAATTTTTTAATGAAAAGTTAATGCATCCCGTTTTTGTACAGCTACTTCATATCTTATTATGACGCAGTTAATGCTGTAAATTTGATAAAAGAATCGTTTTATAAATTTTTTATAAAGAGGAATATAAAATACTGATTTTGTTTTATCTACAATTGCGGTGCGTTGGTTGCTTATGATACGTTTTTTGATCAAATTATTATTATTTTTGTTTTTCATTTTTGTCATTATTTCGTTTTTTGTAGAAAAACCGAGCAATTATCATTCCCCTACCCAAAGAGATAATGAGACAAGAACGAGTGATGTGATTATTGCTTTTAAGGAAGCTTTAAATGATTTAGGAAAATTCTGTGACCGTAATATAGAAGCCTGCAAAGTAGGAAAGTCCTTTTTAAGTTCACTTGGAGAACGTGCGTATTATGGCGCAAGGGCAGCTTACGAATATTTTGGACGCCTCTTAAATGATAAACGTATAGAAGATCCTCCTCCAAATATTATACCAAAAAAAGGGACATAAGAATCCACATAAAAACAGAAGCATATGAAGCTGAGAACGTTATCTTGCAATAAAAAATCTTTAGCGCTCACGATCGGTGTTATGCTAAGAAGCATGATTATTTATCTGTCAAGAAAGTATATGTAATATGATCGTCAATGTAAAATAGGACTGAAATTATGGCAGAAACGATTGAAAATATTATAGAAAATTTTTCTCTCCTAGACAATTGGGAAGATCGTTATCGCTATGTGATTGAATTAGGCCGCGAATTACCACCTTTTCCAGAAAATGCTCGAAATGATGCACACAAAGTGCCCGGATGTGTTAGCCAAGTCTGGCTGTTATCTTCACGTAATAATTCAGACAACCCAATATTAACATTTCAAGGTGATTCTGATGCCCATATTGTGCGTGGGCTAATTTACATTCTTCTTGCCTTCTATTCAGGCAAAAAAGCTTCTGAAATTCGCAATGCTGACGCTGAGGGCCTCTTTCAAACACTCGGATTAAAAGAAAACCTCACACCACAACGATCGAATGGTCTTAAATCAATGATTGAACGAATCCGTAAAGAAAGTCATCTATCAAACTAACATCTTGTAAAACACACATCTAAAGGCTTTAAAGGCAACTAGTCTTTTAGATGCTATTACTTGTTTTTTTTCCGTTTGCTTTTGCGCCCAAGTCCCATTTCCTTTGCTAAAGCGGAGCGTGCTTTTGCGTAATTAGGTGCTACCATAGGATAAGAGCTATCCAATTGCCACTTTTCACGATATTCTTCTGGCAACATTCCATAATGAGTCATAAGGTGGCGCTTTAAAGATTTAAATTTCTTTCCATCTTCAAGGCAGATAAGATAATCTGGAAAGATTGAGCGTTTTGGGTTAACAGCTGGCCTCTGCTTTTCAACTTCTACTTCTGCTAATTCTATCCCCCCCGCTTTACAAAAAGCGGCATGAACATCAGCAATCAAACTTGGCACTTCAGTCGGTCGGATAGAATTATTACTTACGTAGGCAGCAACAATATCAGCAACCAATGTAATAACTAAATTGCTTTCAGTCTCTAAGACTGGACGATGTTCCATTCTTGTTTCCTTTATTTAAAATCGAGTAATTTATCGAGATACAGCACATATATTCATGATATGAGATCCATGCACATAGGCTTCATATTGTACAAAAATCTTTTTTGTCAATTCAATTATTCTATAAAATTGCTAAAACACAAAAAAATCAAATAAAAACCTACTTTTAGTCATAATATACAATAAGAAAAACTGAATGATTGGTCTCTTAAAATATAGTTTTTAAATAATATTTTATAAATAAAATATATCATTAATTTAATTATTTCAAAAATAGTATAAACATAACAATATAATATACTAAAAATCTCACGATTTTTACATTACAATATTAAAAATATAAATTAATATTGCAAATAAAAATATATTTTATATAATAAAACATAAATATATTGTATAAAAGTAAATTTAATTTTATATATTGAAAATAAATTTATATTATTTCCAATAAAAATTAGTTCTGCTACAAAATAACCTTATTTTTCTAGTCTGTCACTTTTATAAAAAGTGCATTATCCTCATAGAGGACGATCCCTATGATATGCTATAAACAGAAGTACATGGTATAATTGTGCAATCTATCGCAGTTGTATTTTATAACTGAGTGGAACTTACAGCTTTATGCACTTGCATAAATGATACGATTCTAACATATAAACGAAACTCTTAGTTTTTTTATATAGGATCGTGTATGAACAACTCTTCCACAATACCCCCAAAAGCATCAAAAATCATTCATAAAGAAACATATCATGGTATTTGTCGTGATGATCCCTATCATTGGCTACGTGCCTCTAATTGGCAAGATGTTTTTAAAAATCCGAATTGTCTTGATGAAAATATACGACAGTATCTTGAAAAAGAAAATACTTATCAGGCTTTGCAGATGGCTGATACAAAGTCATTACAAGATTTGCTTTTTACTGAAATGAAGAACCGTATTCAAGAGAATGATAGTTCTGTTCCTATAAAACGTGGTCCTTTTGCTTATGGATTTTCTTATGTTACTGGAGGTCAACAACCACATTATTTTCGTACATCCAGAGATGGGGGAGAAAAAAACATTTATCTTAATGGTGATGTTTTAGCTGAAGGGAAAGAATATTTCAATTTTGGTTCAGTTCAAGAATCTCCTGATCATAAACATGTAGTATGGACCTATGATGATAAAGGATCAGAATTCTATACAGCTAAAATTCGTAATTTGGAAACATTGTCTGACTGTATGGACACAATTACTAATACATCGGGACAAATTGTGTGGGATGCTAAATCGGAAGGTTTTTTCTATATTAAAATGAATGAAAACCACAGACCTTCAGAGCTTTATTATCACCGATTAAACACTGATCAATCGCAAGATAAGCTTATTTTTCGTGAAGATAATCCAGGATTTTTCTTACATGTCAGTGGTTCTAAACTTAATGATGTTATTTATATTAATGTTCATGATCATGAAACGTCAGAGATTTGGTTGATCCCTGCTGAAGCGCCGCTCACCCTTCCCCAATGTGTACGGAAGCGACAAAAAGGTATTGAATATTCACTAACAGAAGGCGGTGATGTTTTTTATATTCTGACCAATCTGGATAATGCAAAAGATTTCAAAATTATGGTAGCGCCGTATGCATCTCCACAATCAGAAAACTGGTCTGAACTTGTATCACATCAGTTGGGATGCCTCATATTATCCCATGATGCTTATCAAGATTTTCTTATCTGGATCGAACGTTTTGAGGGGCTTCCACGTATAAAAATAATGGAGCGTATCACTAAACAAATTCATTCCATTGATTTTACCGAAGAAACTTATTCTTTAGGTCTACAAGGTGCTGCAGAATATAACAGTCAAACTATTCGTTTTTCCTATTCGTCTATGACAACACCAGATCAAGTGTTTGATTATGAGATGAAAAGTCGCAAACGAATGCTTTTAAAAACGCAAATAATTCCTTCTGGGCATAATAAGGATGAGTATGTAACGCGACGTATTACTGCAATAGCAGATGATGGTGAGAAAATTCCTATTTCACTTTTTTATCATAAAACTACTGTTCTTAATGGTCGTGCACCCTGTTTGCTTTATGGTTATGGTGCCTATGGAATCTCCATTCCAGCCAGTTTTAATAGCACTGTGCTTTCTTTGGTTAATAGGGGTTTTATTTATGCAATTGCTCATATTCGTGGAGGAAAAGAAAAAGGAGTTGAGTGGTATGAGAAAGGAAAACATCTCTTTAAATACAATACCTTTAAAGATTTTATTGCTTGTGAGCGCTACCTTGTAGAAAATAAATTTACTTCTCATGATCGCCTTATTGCTCAAGGTGGCTCAGCGGGAGGGATGCTGATGGGAGCCATTGCCAATATAGCTCCGCAGGATTTTGCTGGAATCGTTGCGAATGTGCCTTTTGTTGATGTTTTAAATACTATGTTAGATGCTTCACTTCCATTAACACCTCCAGAATGGCCAGAATGGGGAAATCCTCTTGAATCAGAAGAAGATTATAAGCTTATCATGTCCTATTCACCCTACGATAATGTTAAAGCTCAAAAATATCCTCCTATGCTTGTGATGGCAGGATTAACAGATCCTCGTGTAACTTATTGGGAGCCTGCAAAATGGGTGGCAAAATTACGAGACTTAAAAACAGATGATAATGTAATTTTATTGCGCACTAATATGGACTCAGGTCATGCAGGCGCAGCTGGACGTTTTTCGAAGCTAGAAGAGATTGCATATATCTACGCATATATTCTGAAAATAGTAGGAAAAAATTGCTGTTAATTTAAAATATCTATATCTTTTCGAAAGTCCCCATAATCTAATTGATTATGGGAACTTTAGTAAAAAGCGAAAAACCATTCAGACAGCTTACAATCCACAATCTTCATAAAGTTTCAACACATAATCCCAATTAATTAAATGATCTACGAAAGCTTCAAGATATTTCGGGCGCGCATTGCGGTAATCAATATAATAGGAATGTTCCCACACATCGACGCCAAGAATAGGTTGAGCATCATGAACTAAAGGATTTTCACCATTAAGCGTTTTTATAATTTCAAGCTTTCCATCTTTAACAGCAACCCATGCCCATCCAGAACCAAATTGGGAACCGGCAGCAGCAATAAAATTAGCGCGGAATTTATCATAGCCACCTAGATCACTTTCAACAGCTTTTGCTAGTTTTTCAGGGAGTTTTTGACCACCACCACCTTTTTTCATCCAATGCCAAAAATGGTTATGATTGTAATATTGCGCCGCATTATTAAACAGCCCAACATTGTTTCCAAAACTTTTTTTAACAATATCTTCAAGGCTTTCATTTTCTAACCCTAAATCTTTTACAAAATTATTGGTATTGGTAAGATAAGCGAGGTGATGCTTATCATGATGATATTCAAGTGTTTCGCGTGACATATAAGGCGAAAGGGCATCATAATCATAAGGCAACGGGGCCAATTCAAAAGCCATTTGAAAATCTCCTCGATTTTAATTGTTAAGCTTACTTCACAAATCCAATTTGCCATTTACTTCATCTAAAAGCAAATGTCGAATATTTGTTGATGGTCATTAATTTTGATGATTCTATAAGGTATTTTTTAGGATCTACGCACTTAATCACTCAAAATATCTCCAACTTTTGCAAGGTAAGACTAGGAGCAGTCTTTTATAAATAGTGATAAAAACTGATCTTTTTTATGATAAACCAATTATGCTCGTTGTGCGTTGTCGTTTTTAACTGTTAGTGGAAGAATATGGGTTATTTTGGACGGAATAAAAAAATCAAAAATGCGGTTGAGAAAAAATCATTAGCACAGAGAGTCTGTCTATGCTTCTATCTCATTTTCACAGTTTAGATTGGAATGTATCAAGAAAATGTATATTATGATAACTTGGAAAATGCATCAGCAAAGCACAAAACTCGTATTCTATGCTCCTATAAAGTAAATGAATAAAATACAAAACAATTGATGGATAAAGAGCTGTTCCTTGTGTTAAGAGGGGAGGAAAGTATGAGTTTCTATTACAAGTTTTGCATTAATATTAATAAAATTTCAAAACTTTATGATAAAAAAGTGAGAGCTTTGATTTTCAGATTGCGTACAGTCATAGGAATCGCTATAAGGTGCGAAAGCGAGTGTGATCGTATTTTTTGGGGTATAGCCAAGCGGTAAGGCACCGGTTTTTGGTACCGGCATTCCCTGGTTCGAATCCAGGTACCCCAGCCAATATTTAATCAAATCAATAGGTTGCATAAAAGTTCGGGAGTTTTAATTCCGTTGATTCTTTTAACTTATTTTCCACCTATCCCTAACTTTTTATAGCTTATACTCAATCATTTTATCTGGATAACTGGATTTGCTAGCAGGGTACTTGACTATTATTGTTGTTAATCGTATAGTGATAGTATACGATAAGGGGCGGTAATGGCAATTGTGAGCTTCAAACATAAGGGCTTAAAATTATTTTATACAACAGGTTCTACAAAAGCTATTCAATCAGATCATGTGAAAAAATTACGCGTTATCTTGACGGCTTTAACGAGTGCTACGACGCCTGAAATGTTGAAAGCGCCTGCCTTTAAAATGCATCCTCTTAAAGGTGAACTTACAGGATACTATTCTATATGGGTGAATGGAAATTGGCGTGTTACTTTTCGATTTATAGGAACAGATGTGGAGCTTGTCGATTATCAAGATTACCATTGATGAAAGGAACTAAAACAAATGATGCATAACCCCGCACATCCGGGCGAAGTTCTAAAAGTAGCTTTCTTAGAAGAAATGGGGATAACAATACAAAAGTTAGCTGATCATCTCCATATGACAAGAGCTTCTCTATCAAGAGTGATTAACGGACATGCCTCTATGAGTACCGAACTTGCAGTAAAATTAGAATTAGCTGGCTTTAGTAAAGCAAAATTTTGGCTGGATATGCAAACGAATTATAATTTATGGCAAACAATGCAACAGACACAACCACCTATTTCTCCTCTGGTTTCTGATGCATCTCAAATGCCGCATTAATTTCATTCATAATTTTGACGGGGCTTTGGTTTGTTTTTTAGCAGCCACTCATTGTTCTAAATTTTTTGAAGTTTTTTGATTGCTTCTATTGCAAGCCGTTTTCTGTCGGCTGTTTTGGTATAGAGGGATGCCATGTTATCTTCTGTCCAGCCAAAAAGCGCTTTCATTTGCGAAACTGTCGCACCTGCATTTGCTGCACGTGTTGCTGCTAATTTTCGCAATCCATGGGCTGATTTTTTAATACCTGCTACATTACAAGCTTTACGAAATAGGTTACCAAAACTTTCTTTGGTCAGTTTTTTACCTTCTTTACCGCAAATAAATGTTTCATCTCCAATAGGTCCAATTTTAAGTGTTTCTGCAAGTTCTGGCAAAATCGGGAGAAAAACATCTGTTTTAAATTGGCTCTTTTCTGTTTTTAAATGAATAATATTATCTGTTGTGATATCTTTCCAGCCGATACGAACGGCATCACCACGACGTAAACCTGTATATAAAAGGACGTCAATCCATACACGTTCATGCGTTCCTAATTTCCAGTGATGATAGTATTTCTCAATATCTTCTTCTAACCATGGTGCAAAACCTTCGGAGTTAAAAGATTTTGGTGGTTTTATATTAAAAGCAGGATTTCTATTTAAAAGAACGTTATCAACCGCCCAATTGAAAAGACCATTTAAAGCCGTTAAAAAATGCCTAGCCGCGGCTGGAGTCTCTCGTCTTCTGTCTACGGCATCAAGGATATGTTGTTTTTCTATACTTTTATAAGCACGGTCCCCAATATGTTTAGAAATATTGTTCAGAATTCTATACTTAACTTTTTTGGTTGATTCTGATTGATTATGCCATTGCATGCTTTGTAAATATTGATGCAATAACCAATCAAAAGACCCTTCTGTGAGTCTCGTGCGCTTCATAGTTTTTGAAGAACCGCTTTGCGCTTGTTTAATAGCAAGCGTATAATTGTCAACAAACTCTTGTGTTCCATAGGTTCCTTCAATGCGAAACCGTGGTCCATGATCAATACGAACATACCATATGATTTTCCCATGGCGCGTTCGTTCACGAACAAGATGTGGTGGACGACGTTTTGGCATGGCTAAAACTTTAGATCATTAACAGGGGGGCAAAAATTATTGAAGCTATTTTCATCTTGTTCATTTTCAAGCGGAGGGAAATCTTCAATGCTATAAGCATTCCCCTTGTTTGTTGAGGGCATGATTTTATTGATATGAATAAGTACTTCACCGGTAGGTTTGATTTCTACGACCTCTGCTCCTTGTTTTTTTGCTTCTCTTAAAGCACGTGCAATAGCTGGTTGTGTTATAGTAGGTGGGCGGTGTCCCATGTTTATTCCCCTTAATTTAGGTACAATTTGCCTGTGGCGTGAAGTACGCATTTCTTGAAAGTTGTTAGGAAAGGGTGGGGGTGCTGGGAGGAGAGAGCACCCCCATAGGGTTAAGCAGCTTTTGTCAAGATCTGTTTCATGTCTTGCTCTATCTCTGCTAAAAAGATCTCGACTGTTTTAGTAATCTGTTCAATTTGTTCATCATCACGGTGGATGCGTTTGATTTTCATGCGCAAGTGAGATGATCTGCCTACAAATTGTGGATTATAGCTAATGAAATCACACCATTTGCGTCCTGTACATGCCATTTGGAATTGCATCTGCGCGTGATATTCAGGCTTAATCTCATTATAAAGAAAAAAGCGCAAATGCGTTCTTGATTGTGGGCATTTAACTTCAACTAAACCATCCTTACCAATCAAACCATCAGGACTAGCCCCCGCCATTGCCATGGTAGGGTGTGGTATAAAGCCGCATTTTATGACATCGGCATCATAAATGAATTCATATTCTTTCAGAGCATCCTCTTCATGTTCAATACCCCATTGCATAGACGGTGTTATATAAGATTGGCTTATTTCTCCTGTTAAGCGTTCTGTCATGAGTTTCATTTTGTAATCCTCATATTTGCTTGTAGGTAATCCTTTTGCTGTCTTACTGAGTACATTGTAAACATTAGAGGCGGTGACTTTCCCTAATCGCGCTTGAAACCATTCTGCTGTTCTTTGTTTCATATCACACCGCCGTTTGTTGTTGTGTTGATGCCATTTGCTTATTTTGTTTATCTTTTAAAAGGTGCAAAATGGTTTGCGCGCTCTGATCAGAGATATCGTCAAGCTTTTCGACATTTGCATAAGAAAGTATCTTTTTTTCTTCTACTTTTGTTTGTACCATAAGCCTTCTGATTTCATTGATTTGTTGCGGAAAAGCTTGTTTTTGAGGCATATTCCCATCTGTATCGTCTTCTTTACTTGCGACATTAAGAAGCATGCTTAACAGATATCTGCGTGCATAGGTGATCGTAGAGCCAACAGATTGTATGACTGATTTGCATCCTTTAGCATCATAAGGAAATTTCCCTTCTGTCGATATTTTGTTGCCTGATGGATGTGTCAAAGTCATTTCTATGACGATATTGTCATGATTTTGTTCCTTGATACGAGAAAACAAAGCGAAGTGGTATTTTGAAAGGGTCTCCTTTACAGCATCAATATGCTGATCAAGGGTAGCGTATTGGCTATTTGTATGAGTATTTATAGAGTTTTTTTGGATATTTTGATATTGCGTTTGCATTAAAGAAAGATCACGGACAAAGTTTTGGTAATTCTGTCGGTCTATTTCCTTTTCTCTTAAGGAGATAAGTCGTTCGAGACGATCCATATCGATATCATTTTCTAATGCTCTTGTTAAAATGAGGTCCATAGCAGTTTGTTTTGCTGCTAAATTTTGTGTTTCTTCAACTTCTGTTAGGTTAGTATTTTGTTCATTCATCTTGTTTTCCTCCATTAGCGCGCAATTCACCCGTTGCGTGAATCACGCTTGTGTTAAAAGGGGTGTTGTTTAATTGTTAAATTTTTATGTCTTCTTTTTTAGTGTAGAATCTGTCTTGGTCGTTCTTGAGAAAAAACAGCCTTAGTTTGTATGTTGAATTTTTGTGAAAAGGAGGCGTCCTTTAAGAACGCCTTGTGTAGATTGAATAGTTTGGAATAACATCACAAAGACGTAAACGGTGCTGTTCTTCATAAGTACCGTAGACTGAATCATTATATTTTTCGTCTGCAATATCGTCTAAAAGTCTATTGTAGGCAGCGCTTTCACATACATAAGAATGAACCTTGCTGTCCTCATCAAGAAATTCTATATTTTCTTTTATGTATGCTTCTGCAATATCTTCAGAGATATCTTCACAACTCTTCTCAGAAGGATTTACACGGAAGATTTGTATAGTATCATCTGTTTCATCAACAATCTCTAGAATTTGGCTTTCATCAAGTGGACCGGAATGCCCAATATGTTGATCATCATCACAGATAACTAATAAAATTTCATCGGAATTAATAAGAATTGGCTTATCCATAATCTCCCCTCCCTAACGCCTCTTGGCGATCTCTTGTGTGTGGTTTATGGATACTAATGTAGCGATTATAAAAACAAAGTCAATAAAAAATGTAGCGATTTTAAAAATTTTTTTAAACTAGCAAATTAAGAATTTATCGTGATTTGCCGTAAAACACTGTTGTGCGTATTAAGTGTTTTTTAGACAATATGGGGTATTCAAAGTATAGCTTAGCATCGTAGAGCCTATGAAATGAACCACGTGAGTGGTAAGCAACAAGACACCTCCGAGAGAGAATCCGAACTATCTACAGGTATAATGGAAACCATGAATAACGTTATGAAAATTTGGCTAAGCGAAGCTTTACAAGAATCTGGATTATCTCAATCATCGCTTGCTAGGCAACTAAGTGAGAAAATACATCGCCCTATCTACCGCTCTGCAGTCAATAAAATGCTAACAGGTGAACGAGGAATAAGTGCACAAGAAGGTATAGCAATTGAGGAAATTACACAATATCCACTTCCGCGAAAAAAAACTATACCTTTAATGGGTTATGTAGGAGCAGGTTCAGAAATTATCCCCTATGAAGATGGTTGGCTTGAAGAGGTTAAAATCCCCCCATACATTACAAAAGGTACATATGCAGTAAAAGTTGAAGGAGACTCAATGGAACCTTTCATTGAGGATAAATCAATTTTATTTTATTCAGAAAAGATTTCTCCAAGTTTACTTCTTAATAAAAAAGCAATTGTCTATACGCAAGACGGACGTTGTTTTGTCAAAATAATCAAACAAGGTAGTAAGCCTACCTTATTTAATTTAGAGAGTTTAAATAGGTTGTATCCAGAAATAAAAGATATTGCATTAGTTTGGACTGCACCCATAGACTGGATAAAACCACCGAGATTTTAAAATGGTTGAATTATTTGAAGAAAGGTAAAATACTAATTCATCTTCTAGAAGGCTTAATCCAGTCGATAGGTGCACACCACTCTAACTCTACATCTACAATATCAGCATACTTACCATTTATACTGGATAAAACCCATTTTCCTTTTTCTTTACCTAAGCGTAATACTTTAATGTAAACTTTTCCACATTTGGTTTTTACTATAGCGCGATTATTGATAAGGTTTTCCGGAGGGAGATGATAAGAATAAAAGAGAAGACTTCCGTCTTCAATGGCTGGAAACATAGAATCTCCTACAACACGAACAGCAACGGTTCCTTTGGGAGATGTTGGTGGTGCTTCTACTTCTTCTAAACAACCAGAATCTATAGCAACTATCTCTCCTCCAGCTCCGACAGATCCAATCAAAGGAACCCAATGATTGTTGGGAATAGAAGCACCAGTAAGTTTTGATATTTCTAGTAATTCTCGAGCAGAAATATCTCTTGTTCCCTTCAACATTTTATTTACAGCAGCACGATCTATTGATCTTCCTAAAGAATTAGTTAACTGCCTTGAAAGCTCTGATTGGCTTAATCCAGATTCAGCTAAGGCACTTTGTAACCATTGAGTAATGCTTATTTTCATCTCTTTATTGTAGTTCTGTTGTATACACTCGTCATTTTCTAATTCAACAACATATAATTTCATTATTAATTTTTTCTTATTGACATTGTTTTTATAATCGCTACATAATGCGCTATGAAACAATTTTCGGAAATAATAAATCTATTAGGTGGGGTTCGTAAGGTATCTCAGTTGCTTGGGGTACATAGAACACGTGTATATGTTTGGCTTCGTCCTGTATCAAAGGGCGGAACTGGTGGACGAATTCCAATAAAGCATATCCCTATCCTTTTAAATGAAGCTAAAAGAATTGGGGCGCCTGTTAAAGTGGAAGACTTTTTATCGTTTTTCTATGGAATACAATCATCTGGTTCTAAATTATCTTCAACACCCGCATTTGTTGATGATTTGTCTGTTCGTGTAAAATCACCCAAACAACGTAGCGCGTCGCAACAGCACAATTCACACTCTTAAAAGAGCAAAAGATTATATAAAGAAAGGAAATAAAAATGGATTACAGTTTAGCAGCGATTATTGTGCTTTTTACGACCAATGTAACTACGTTTTTTTGTTTTATTGCTATGTCATTCTTTGTTTTGTTATATCGCAGTAGAGCACAAAAATTCAGAGCAGAAATGAAGGAAAAAGAAAAATTAATAGCACAATTAAGTATATCAATTAACGAGTTAGAAGAAACAGCCTCGAAAAAAAAATTGTAGGGACCTTTAAGGGCTATAATCAGTAAAACAGAATAAATTATTAGATGCGTTTGCTTCTTCGCCTTTAAAAACGAAGAAGCATAGAACAGTCCAGTTATTAATCTTCAAAGGAGGATAAAAATTGTTGTGAGCGCTTCTGACGGAAAAAACCAGGCCAAAAACGGATTTGAAGTATTTCATATGGATCATTTGACGAGGTGTATTCAAGAATAAAAATTGGAACGGCTATCTTATTGGGGGCTTCTCTATCTGTAGGTCGTATTTTTACGCTCCAAGAGCAAGCAGATCCGCTATGTAAACTAAATAAATCAATACCTTTTTCTAATTCGTATTGAGTTATGGAATCTGTGGGAAATGTTATTAAATCGATGTGTTTTAGAGACATCTTTGGACTAGTTGTTAGTGTCTTTCGATAACGCGAATTGTGAGTTTTATGGAATGCTTCAACAAATTGAAATGGGCTATTTTCGTCCATTCGTATATGATTCATTTTTATTGGTTGTTTTGTAGGATTTTTGATTTCAAATTCTACAGTAATAATATCGTATGGCGGTGTAACTTCAATTTTAGGTTCTTCAATATTAATCTCTATCCCTGGCTCTAAATTTTGTGATGCATTTTTTTCTAATATCGTAATTTTCTTTTTGATATTAGCCAATTGGCTTTCCAAATTTTCTAGCTTTTCTTGCATATTTTCCCCTGCGGTTTCGAAAAAAAATGATGATTGGATACTATTTAAAATAATTTTTAATGGAATAGCAAATGACTAACACGATTCTCTGTCTTGATCTAGGTACCAAAACGGGCTGGGCGATACGTGGTGTGGATGGTCACATATTCAGTGGCACGGTTAATTTTCAATCACGCCGCTTTGAAGGCGGGGGGATGCGTTATTTGCGCTTTAAGCAATGGCTTACAGAAATGAAAGCAACAGCCGGTAGTATTGATACCGTGTATTTTGAAGAGGTGCGCCGGCATGTTGGTACTGATGCGGCGCATGTTTACGGTGGTTTGTTAGCAACGTTAACCACATGGTGCGAGCATCATCAGATAGCTTATGAAGGCGTTCCTGTTAGTACTATAAAGAAGGCAACGACGGGGAAGGGGAATGCCTCAAAAGAAGAGATAATACAGGCGATGTATGCAAAGGGACAT
>NZ_JBTTDJ010000079.1:0-1181 GCF_055796165.1 Bartonella sp. EBT8 | reverse complement strand
TAAAATTACAGAGGATGGTGAGGTAAGTTATTCGCATTCACAAGCTTATGATATCGATAAGGAGCTAGAAAAAGCGCTTGATATTCAATTGGGTAATATTCAAAATGAAAAAAAATGAAAAAAATATAAAATTCGTATTGACTTTAAAGGAAGCTTCGTTTAGAAGGATGGCAGGTGCTTAAAAACCACTTAGTGTCGAGCGGGTTAATCACGATAAGATTATTCCCATGCCTTTAAAATACTGACTTTCTTTTATGCTTTTGAGAGCATATAATGGTTTATGTCGGGTGTGCTTACACCATACAATACCCTTCGCGAGGGAAAAGTGTAAGCAACGGACTTGACACCGTGTTTTTAGCACCCGGCGCCTTTATAGGCTGTCAATTAAAAACGTTAATTTATGTCAAGAAAGGATTTCAAATGAAATCTACAGTTAAAAACACCCCCGTTATCTCTACAAAAAAATATGAATTTACTGATGAAATCCACAGTATTCCAGAAGGAAAAAGTGTACGTCGTATACGAGCATTAAGAGATTTTGCTGATGTAAAAAAAGGTGACCTCGGCGGCTTTATTGAAAACGAAAAAAACTTATCACATGATGGCAATTGCTGGGTTTATGATAACGCTATGGTTGCTATGGATTCTGTCGTTTCTGAAAATGCACAAGTGCGTAATAATGCTCGTGTTTATAAAAGTGCAAAAATATCAGACAATGCTATTGTTTGTGACAATGCTCAGGTTTTTCATAATGGTAAGATTTTTGATAATGCAAGAATTTGTGATAACGCCATGATTAATGGCACTGTGAGTGGCAATGCCGTTGTTTGTGATAAAGCTCAGGTCTCTTTTATTGGTCGTGTTTCTGATAATGCAAAAGTTTCTGATTATGCGCATGTAACAGGCGAGGTTTATGGAAATGCACGCGTTTATGGAAATGCTATCATTTATGGATTTTCTGAAATTTACGATGATGCGCAAGTTTATGACAGGGCTGTTATTTCTGAGCATGTAAAGGTTTATGGAAATGCACGGGTTTGTGATAAGGCTTTGGTTTATAGCAAGCCTCGTACCGATGGCTATGCTCCACCTATCTATGTAAATATTTCAGGCAATGCTGTGGTTAATGGCAATCAAAAAATATGTGAAGATATTTGTGTTAATGACAACAAAGCAGCATA
>NZ_JBTTDJ010000078.1:0-1190 GCF_055796165.1 Bartonella sp. EBT8 | reverse complement strand
CCAACAACCATTCTTTATTCAATGATCTTAGAAACGATACCGGCACCAACAGTACGACCACCTTCACGAATAGCAAAGCGAAGCTTCTCTTCCATAGCAATTGGAACAATCAAAGAAACATCCATCGCAACATTATCACCAGGCATTACCATTTCAGTACCTTCCGGAAGCGTTACTATCCCTGTCACATCCGTCGTACGGAAATAAAATTGTGGACGATAATTCGTGAAAAACGGAGTATGACGACCACCCTCATCTTTCGTTAAAATATAAGCCTCCGCTTTAAAACGCGTATGAGGCGTAACTGAACCAGGTTTCGCCAAAACCTGACCACGTTCAATCCCTTCACGATCAACACCACGAAGCAACGCACCAATATTATCACCCGCCTGCCCTTGATCCAAAAGCTTGCGGAACATTTCAACACCCGTAACCGTCGTCTTAGACGTCGGGCGAATCCCTATTATTTCAATTTCCTCGCCAACCTTAATAACACCACGCTCAACACGACCAGTGACAACCGTACCACGACCTGAAATCGAAAAAACATCCTCAATTGGCATCAAAAACGGCTGATCAACCGGACGCTCTGGCGTAGGGATATAATTATCAACTTCACTCATCAAAAGACGAACAGCATCTTCACCAATGCTCTTATCTTTATCTTCAAGGGCTGCTAAGGCTGAACCTTTTACGATTGGTATATCATCTCCTGGGAAATCATATTTTGACAACAACTCTCGTACTTCAAGCTCAACAAGCTCCAAAAGCTCAGCGTCATCAACTTGATCAACCTTATTCAGAAAAACAACAATCGCTGGAACACCAACCTGACGCGCTAGAAGAATATGTTCACGTGTCTGAGGCATTGGGCCATCAGCAGCTGAAACAACCAAAATCGCGCCATCCATCTGCGCGGCTCCCGTAATCATGTTTTTCACATAATCCGCGTGACCAGGACAATCAACGTGCGCATAGTGCCTTTTCTCTGTTTCATACTCAACATGCGCTGTAGAAATGGTAATCCCACGAGCACGTTCCTCTGGTGCCGCATCAATTTGGTCATAGGCTTTAAATTCACCAAAATATTTCGTAATCGCTGCTGTCAACGAAGTCTTCCCATGGTCAACGTGACCAATCGTACCAATATTAACATGCGGCTTCGTACGTTCAAATTTGCTCTTTGCCAT
>NZ_JBTTDJ010000077.1:0-1284 GCF_055796165.1 Bartonella sp. EBT8 | reverse complement strand
AGGGACTATTCTTTGTGCGCGTCAGTTCCAGAATTCGCTCGCAGAGAGTTCTTTGGAGGAGATCAAACGGGCTATTGAAGATCATGATTTCTTAAAGGACTATTATAAGGTTGGGGAATCTTCGATTAAGTCTCGTGATGGTCGTATTGCCTTTCAGTTTTCAGGTCTTGATCGCAATATCGCAAGCATTAAGTCGATGGGGCGTATTTTGCTCTGTTGGGTTGATGAGGCAGAGCCGGTCACGGAAACGGCTTGGCAAACACTGATACCAACTTTACGGGAAGAGGGAGAGGGTTGGCGAGCAGAATTATGGGTTACGTGGAATCCATTGCGTGAGAATGCGCCGGTTGAGAAGCGGTTTCGCTTTTCTGTTAATGAGGCGATTAAGCGTGTTGAGATTAACTGGTCAGACAATCCGAAGTTTCCAAAGATTTTGAATGAAGCGCGTTTGGATGATCTAAGGAACCGTCCTGAGAGCTATAAACATATTTGGGAAGGGGATTATCTCAAAGCCGTTCAAGGTGCTTACTATCAAAAGGAGATGTTAGCAGCCGAGCAGGAGGGGCGGATTGGACGTGTTTCTTGTGATCCTTTAATGCAGATACGGGCTTTTTGGGATATTGGCGGTACGGGTGCGAAAGCGGATGCAACGGCGATTTGGATAGCCCAGTTTGTCGGTCGTGAGATCAGGGTGCTTGATTATTATGAAGCGCAAGGGCAGCCTTTGTCAGAGCATATAGGTTGGTTGCGTCGCAATGGCTATGAGAAAGCCTTGATGGTTTTACCCCATGATGGTGCGACCAGAGACCGTGTGCACAATGTGAGTTTTGAGAGCGCCTTGAATGATGCGGGTTTTGAAACGCAGGTTATTCCCAATCAAGGAGCAGGGGCTGTCAAGATACGGATTGAGGCAGTGCGGCGGATCTTGCCATCGGTCTGGTTCAATGAGGAGACAACGGTAGCGGGTCGTAAAGCCCTGAATTGGTATCACGAGAAATGGGATGAGAAGCGCAATATTGGTTTGGGAGCCGAGCATGATTGGGCAAGCCATGGAGCCGATGCCTTTGGTTTAATGTGTGTTGCTTATGAACCACCAGAAGAACGACGCAAACGCGTCCCTTATAGTGGTAGAAGTGAATATGAGAGTACCTCATGGATGGCAGAATGATGCATGATCAAGATGATGAGCGGTTAGAGCAGGAAGACAGCAAGGCTTCTGATCTCTCCAGTGACTGTTTGTTTCGCAAGCTTGTCAGTTGGTACAAGGAAGATTTAGAGCATGTG
>NZ_JBTTDJ010000076.1:0-1288 GCF_055796165.1 Bartonella sp. EBT8 | reverse complement strand
TGGAAATATTATGCCAAAGGTCAACAAGCCCTTGCTGTTGAACGTGTCTATGCAGCAAATTTTGGGCTTGCAGACTATGGTCCCATCTTGACAGCAGGCATCACAATCATTTTACCATCCCTGCCCTATCCCAAAGCCACACCCGTGATTAGAATTTGGGGAAGCAAATCATGAAACCTTTGTGCATGGTTATGGCAAATGGAGAAGATATTACCAAAACTCTTATGGATTATGTTTTATCAATTGAAATTACTGATGAAGCAGAAGACAAAAGCGACCGGATCACCATAGAGCTTGATGACCGTGCACGAAATAGTGATAATGGCTTTCTCGATATACCCCTCATCGGAACAGTTCTTTCCATAACACTTGGCTATGAAGGCGGCAAAATACGCGATATGGGGGCATATCTGATAGACGAGATCTCCGTGAGCAGTCCACCACAAAGCTTAACTGTTACAGGACGCGCCGCGGCGATGAACACCTCTTATAGAACACCAAAAAGCCAATCTTATCACCAACAAACACTTGGCCATATTGTTCAAGAAATCGCACAGCGCAATGGTTATACCGCAAAGATTGACCCTTCTCTTGCGAAAATTGTTGTGCGTCATATTGATCAAACGGCTGAAAGCGATATGGCTTTTGCCGCCCGCCTTGCAGAGGCATATGATGCAGTAGCAAAGCCTGTTGATGGTAAGCTTGTCCTTGCCAAACGGGGAGAAGGAAAAGCCATCACCGGCGAGACACTCCCCGTTGTTGTCATCCATGAGAAACAGTGCACATCTTGGGATTTTAAATACAGCGCACGGGATGAAGCAGGTGCAGCCAATGGTTTAGAAACGGATGGTGGTGAGGACCAAAAAGCCGCAGCAGATGCACGTGCACCAGAAGAAATGGATGATGATGAAAACGCCATCCATATGGATAAAAATGATCTACCAGATCCATCTGAACCAGAGACAGGAGAAAAAACAGAAAAAGAAGCGGAGAAGCAAGAAGAAAAAAAAGGCGGTGTTATCGCAACCTATTATGATCTACGCAGTGGTGAAAAGAAAGAAGTCAAATCCGGTAATCAGCCGTTTCATGAACTCAAATATACCTACCATAATCAATCAGAGGCTGTTGCGGCGATTGCTGCTTATCGTAACAAATCATCACGGGGTAAATCTTCTTTCTCCTGTGATATTGGTGGTGATCCCTTTGTGCAAGCAGAGGCAAAACTTATTCAAGAGCCCCCTTTTCGTCCTTATATACCAGCAGAATGGCGCATCAAAAGCGTCAAGCA
>NZ_JBTTDJ010000075.1:0-1307 GCF_055796165.1 Bartonella sp. EBT8 | reverse complement strand
TTTCACGGTCTGTAAGAAGAACATCATTTTCAGTCATAACTAAATCCTTTCAATCTAAAAAAAATATTAACAAATCATAAGCATTTATTAACCATATTTTATTGAGATTGCAAAGTAAGTTTATTTATAAAAAACAGTACTTTATGATGTATTTTCTCATTTGATAATTTATGAATCTTATAGAGCAGTGATGAGCAAATGAAGAGAGAAAGTTATCCACAGATAATGAAATAAAAATGGGGTACAAGACCCCATCTTTTAAGATTGACCAGTGACATAAGCCGCCCATTTATCCATATAAACACGGCGCTGTTCTAAATAATCAGTACGACGGTAGGCACGCTCTACTTTACCCCCAACCGTATGACTTAGAATGGTTTCTGCTACCTCAAAAGGAGCATCTGTTGTTTCTTCTAGCCAATCGCGTAAACTAGACCGAAAACCATGCGGGCATGCTTCAAGTCCAGTTTTTTTCATATATTGTGACATACAAGTTTCACCAAGGGGACCACGACCGGATGCAGAAAAGAAGAAATCATTACGAGAAAGCAGGCGCGCTTGTTTCAAAATTTCTAATGCTTCAGATGATAAGGGCACGCGAAATTCTGTTGTAGCATCACGTAGACCTTTCATATTTTCAGCAGGGATAGTCCAGATATCATCTTTAATCTGATCTTCACAAATATGGCGCAAAGGATAGGTACGAACCCCTGTCAGAATAAGCAGACGCAAAGCCAGTTGTGTCATGGTTGTTGTTTCGCAAAGCGTTTTATAAAAATCCGGTATATCTTTCCAATCCATTGCTGGTCTATTTTTAACTTTATGGCGTTGTTTTCCTAAGAGAGCTTTTGCTTTTTCTGTTGCTTGCAAATCAACATCTAAATTCAACGCGGCAGCATGTTTGAAACAAATATTAAGGCGGTTTAGTGCTTTCATAGCTGTTCCAGCTTTTGTATGCCAGATGGGAGCAAGCGTATTGCGTATATCAGTTTGTGTAATCTCTGAAACCGGTAGACAGCCTAATTTAGGGAGAATATAAAGACGTAAAGGTGCAAACCACTCACCATCTTTACCGTCATTTTTTAATTCAGCTTTACGAGTTTCAAAAGTATCCAAAGCAATATCTTTTAAATAATGAAGATTACGCATTGCCTCACGTTTTTGTTTGTCGCGTTCTTTAATGGGGTCACGACCTTCGTGTAAAACAGACCGCCACCCAGTTGCCAATTCACGGGCTTTTTTTAAAGAGACATTTCTTAAAGCCCCCAAGCCCATTTCACGACGGCGCCCGTGAATGGTATAGCGAT
>NZ_JBTTDJ010000074.1:0-1327 GCF_055796165.1 Bartonella sp. EBT8 | reverse complement strand
ATGACATCACGGCTTTCATTAAAGTAAAAGGTTTCCCGTTCACAAAACCGAATGGCGGCAAAAATACTTTCTTGGATTTGAGGAATGAACTCATCCGTGACATCATCAATCTCATCCTGAATAACCGATACAAGATATTGATTTATAAAGATAATTCACTGTTTTGCATGTTGAATGAGAGCCCCGAATATCCTAAGATTCTCTCATTTCAAACCTGCTTATCTTGAATCAATCAAAACCATCCCTTTGCACATCACAAGTGGGATTATCGTGTGGATAAAAAACTCTAAAGAAAGGAACAAAAATGCCTTTAATGAATCGTCTTAATGCAAGGGCTGTCGCAACATTGGGGGCTGGTAAATATAATGATGGTGCTGGCTTGTTACTTCATAAGCGTAAAGATGGGGGTGCTCAATGGATTTATCGTTACACCATTCACGGGCGGCGTCGTGAAATGGGCTTGGGGGCTTTAAGAGATGTCTCTTTAAAACAAGCCCGTGAATTGGCAACTGGGTGGCGTTCTGTTTTACGTGAGGGGCGTGACCCCATTAAAGAACGTGACAAACAAAAGCGTGAGGCAATGCGTAATCTCCATTATTTAAAAGATATCGCTCTCGATGCTTTTGAAAGCCGTAAAGCTGAATTAAAAAATGACGGTAAAGATGGGAACTGGTTTTTACATTTACGTCTTCATATTCTCCCTAAATTAGGCTGTCTCCCCGTTTCAGAGATTACCCAAACCGATATACGCAATACACTCGCTCCCATTTGGCATACAAAAGCTGGGACAGCTCGAACAGCATTGATGCGTCTTAATCTTTGTTTCAAACATGCTGCCGCGTTGGGGTTGGATGTTGATTTACAAGTAACAGAAAAAGCAAAAGCTTTGTTAGGGAAACAAAGGCATAAAAAACAAAACTTACCTGCTATGGATTGGAGAGAGGTACCGGCTTTTTATAAAATACTTTGCGAAACAACAACCATAAAATGCTTGGCTTTGCGTCTACTTATTCTTACAGGTGTCCGTACATATCCTTTGCGTCATATCCATAAAGATCAAGTTGATGGTGATATATGGACCATCCCTGCTGAGAATATGAAAGGAAGGCGCGATGCTACAACAGAGTTTCGCGTGCCTTTATCAACAGAAGCTCTAAAAGTTATTGAACAAGCTTCTTGTCTCTCCAAAAGTGATTTTATTTTTTCATTGACTGGTCGCTGTCCTCTTTCACCTGCGATGATGGCATCATATATGAGACAAAATAAACTTGATGCCTGCCCGCATGGCTTTCGGTCTAGTTTACGCGATTGGTTAGCAGAAACAACT
>NZ_JBTTDJ010000073.1:0-1379 GCF_055796165.1 Bartonella sp. EBT8 | reverse complement strand
CCAATGCGGCAACATTTAATGAATATGGTATTACAGAACAAAACGTTGATGAAGCTTTTCAAGCACTAGACGACAAAACGGTGGTGATGAAGTTTGATAAGCCTTATCCAGCAGAACTCATTCTTAGCAATATTTCCACTAATCGCACAGCTGCTTTGCTTGATCGTGAGACACTCATGAAACACGAACAAGATGGAGATATGGGAAATCGGTATTTGGCCAGTCACTCTGCTTGTATTGGTCCTTATGAGTTAAGCAGTTGGCGCCCTGGAGAAGCTCTTTTGTTGCGTGCAAGCTCCAATTATTGGGGGGAGGCGCCTAAATTGAAGAAGATTTTAATTCGCCATGTCGCAGAACCTGGGACACAACGCTTATTATTACAAAAACATGATATTGATGTTGCACGGAATTTGATGCCAGAGGATTTGGCAGATCTCCAAGCAACGACAGATATTAAAGTTGAAAAAGTGTTGGCGCCCTCCATGATCATATGGGGGTTCAATGCGACAAATCCAATTTTTGCCAATGAAAAAGTGCGTTTGGCGATGCGCTATCTTATTGATTATGAAGGGCTTGGAAAGACCCTTCTTAAAGATGTTGGTATTCCCCGTGCAAGCTTTATTCCCCTTGGTAATTTGGGGGCTTTGAATGAAAAAGAAGGACAACCCTTTAAACTTGATCTTCAAAAAGCCAAGCAGCTTTTAACAGAGGCGGGTTACCCGAATGGTTTTGAAGCCAATATTTTTGCAGGAGCCTCTCCTTATCCTTTTGCTTTGCCAATAGCCCAATCTCTTCAAGACAATGCAAAAAAGGTCGGAGTACATTTTAAAATTGAACGTTTTGTAGGGACACAGTTGTTTTCAAAATTTTATGCACGTGGTTTTGATACGATTTTTTTCGGATGGAATAATGGGTCTGCAGATCCCCATACAATGGCTGCGCGCCTTATTTACAATCCTGATAATCGGTTTGAGGCAAAAAATACAGGTTATGCTAGTTGGTGCAACGGATATTTTGATCAAGGTATGAATCAAAAGGTTCAGGATGCATTGTTTGAAAAAGATCCCAAAAAACGGGCGCAGATGTATGGTGATTTGCAGCGTGAACTTATGCAAAAAGGTCCCTATGCTTTTATTTATCAGACGTATCACACTATAGCTATGACTCCTGATGTCAAGAAATGGGTTTGGAATAGTGCACCACGTATTTTTTATAGTGCGATTGAAAAGTAAGAAGGTATCGAATTTATAAAATACAAAAAACTATGATCATGATATATTTGACGTATTGCAAAGTTCTTCAATGTTTTGCAATACGTTGAATTTTATAGGGGATTGATTGATATATTTTGTAAAGAATATTATTCCAAAATTTCCTCT
>NZ_JBTTDJ010000072.1:0-1398 GCF_055796165.1 Bartonella sp. EBT8 | reverse complement strand
GAACCGTTCTTGAGAACAGTTGGTTTTCAAGCAGTACTTTTTTATAAATATCTTGACATAGTCCCAAAATGGTACTAAGGTTAATAAAAATCAGGATACACTTATGAAAATTATTAAAATCTCCACACTTCAAGTTTTTTGGGCTAGATATCCTGATGCAGAACAACCCTTAAAAGCATGGATAGATGAAGCTAAAAATGCACAATGGCGTTCACCTCATGACATTAAAGAGAAATATAAAAATGCAAGCATATTAAAGAATAATCGTGTTGTTTTTAATATTAGAGGCAATGATTATCGTTTAATTGTTTCAATCTTTTATCCAGCAGGCTGGCTTTATATAAAATTTATAGGAACACACAAACAGTATGATGCAATTGATGCGAATACTGTAGAACTAAAGGAATTTAAGAAATGAATATTAAGCCCATTCGTACAGAGAAAGATTACCAAGAAGCATTAGAAATTGTGTCTGCGATGTTTGACAATCAACCTAAAGAGAATACTCCAGAATTTGATCAAATGGAGGTTCTTGTGTTGTTGATTGAAGCATATGAAGCAGAACACTACCCTGTTTCTCCTCCTCATCCGATTGAAGCTATTAAATTTAGAATGGAACAAATGAACTTAAGTGCTAAAGATCTCGTTCCAGCGATTGGTCATTTAAATCGCGTTTATGAAATCTTGAGTGGCAAAAGAAAATTAACACTACGCATGATTAGAAACTTGCATCAACAATTTAATATTCCATTGGAAAGCTTGATAGCTTAGGTTTTATTAAAAAGGCGGAGGGGAGGTCAAACTTTGACACTAGATTTTGTAGTAATTTACTTTTTAAAAGGGGCTTCAGAGGTCATTTAAAGCCCTTTTAATGAATCTTTTTTTCCTAAAAATCGCAATTTGAGATAATCAACTCTTTAGCCGGAATCGCATTATTTGAGGCGTTACACGAATAAAGTGTTTTTACCTCTCTTATCTTAAATTGACTAAAGGTTTTTCGTATCTCTGGCACATCATTGAGAGAGAGAAGAAACTTGCCCTTTAATTGTGCAAGCAATGTGGACATCGTCTGGTAATCCTCTCGCTTAAACAAATCCTTCCCATAGTAATCCTCAACACCCCAATAAGGTGGATCAAGGTAAAACAAGGTGTTTGTTCGGTCATAGCGAAGGATAAAATCAGACCAATCTAAATGTTCAATGGTAACACCTGTTAAACGCTGGTAAATAAGCTTTAATAATGCTTCAATTTTGAATGTATTAAACCGTGCACTGCGACTCACTTCAACCCCAATCGTACGATGGGCAACCTGACCACTAAAACTCAATCTCTGTAGATATAAAAATCGCAAAGCCCGCTCTAAATCGGTAAGGGTCTTTGGGTCTTGCAAAGTGAAAT
>NZ_JBTTDJ010000071.1:0-1403 GCF_055796165.1 Bartonella sp. EBT8 | reverse complement strand
TTCAAAAGGATATTATTATTTTTTAACATATAAAATTATGTTTTGTAGCGCTCTTTAATTTAATATTGATTGACATAGGTGTATGGTGTATAGTATCAAGTATCAAAAGGGAAATATATGGCAATTGTTAGTTTTAAGCATAAAGGGTTGAAATTATTTTTCGAAAGAGGATCTTGCAAAGGTATACAACCTGCTCATGCTAAAAAATTAGCAAATATTTTGGTAATTTTAGATACGATATCCGCTCCTGAACAAGTAACCCTAAAATCGTATCGTCTCCATGAACTTGCAGGGGATTTAAAAGGTTATTGGTCAATGCGTGTCAATGCCAATTGGCGGGTTACCTTTCGTTTTATTGGGACAGATGTTGAACTTGTTGACTATCAAGATTATCATTGATTTTTTGAGGTATTATGATGATGTACAATCCTCCACACCCTGGTAACATTTTGAAAGAAGAATTGCTTGATGAATTAGGGTTAACAGTAACAGAAGCAGCAAATCGTCTTGGTATTGCGCGTTTAACTTTATCACGCGTCTTAAATTGTCATGCGGCAATTAGTATCAACTTAGCTTTACGCTTAGAAAAGGCGGGTTTAAATGATGCGGAATTTTGGCTTAAATTGCAACAAAAGCATGATCTCTGGCAAGCGCGTCATAACAATCCAATTCCACATATTTCACCTTTAGAGCAAGCAGGGCATCTTTAAAAATTAATATCTACTCTGTCCTAAAATGCACTTAGTTTTTATATTTTTTAAGCTTTTCAAAAGACAAAACTTCTATATAGGTTTTGTAGTTCCTATGGTAACCAAAATATCGCAGACCATCGTTTGTTTTAGTTAAATCAAAAAATTTGCAAGATCTTCTTATACTTTCAGTTAAATTGCAGACAATATAGCAAAATCCAGGAACATTTTGAGATGGTGGTATTGGACATCCATTCACCGTGAAAGCCTCACCTTTACGAACTTTTTCTAAATAATCAAAAATATGCGTAACTGGGCTTTTATCCATTGGGTCTATTTCATTTTCTGTTGGTTGTTCGATAGTTACGATTATAATGGATTCAAGCGGAAAAGACTTGGTTTCAGAAACTAAAAAAGGACCGTCGTAGATATGCTTAAAGTCATAAAAATCAGTTTTTATAAAACCATTAATTTTTTTCAGATGGACATCAAGCATATCAAGGAGAAACTTGGGATTTCTATCAAATTGAGGTGTTGATCTGTTCACTGAATGCTCCTGTATAGATAACGAAAACTCTGTCAAAGTCAAAAACTTTACTTTGTATTATTAGTGGAAGCTTGGAGCGTATAAACAGAGATATTGATTAAACTGCGTGTACGCAACATAAGGAAAATTACGCAGACTAAAAAATAGCACCAAAGTAAAGTGTCCAC
>NZ_JBTTDJ010000070.1:0-1420 GCF_055796165.1 Bartonella sp. EBT8 | reverse complement strand
CGGTTAATTTTTAAGGTATGGAGATGGATATATATGCAAAAAGTGCAACTGTCAACATAAAAATGTAAAAAGTGCATATTTATGTTAGGTGTGTTTTTTTTATGCACTATTCCAAAAAGTTATGGAGATTAAATATGCAAACAGTAAAAGAAGGCAAAAATATTTTAGAAGGATTTTCTCAAAAAGAAAAAGAAACTATTACTTATCTTTTGATTGCTTTAAAAACTCAATATATAAAACCACCCGTTTTTTATTCTCTTCAGAAAGATCACGATAAAAATTCATAAATTCTTGATCAACATCAGTAAAAAAATTTGGGGGGGGTTCATTAAAAAATTCAGAGATTTTTACTAATTCTCCAATACTTATACTTCTTGATTTTCCATTTTTGTAAGGATTAATCATTCTGCTTATAGTGGATTGATGAATTCCTAAATGGGCAGCTAATTCTAGTTGAGCACCGTGTCCGCGCTCTTCTAGCTTTTTTTCTAGCCATTGTTGGATACTTTTTTCAATATCATTACTCATAATCTAAGTATTATCCCTAAAAATATAAAAAATGCAAAAATGTAAAAGGTGCATTTTTTGTTGACATATGTAAAAAGTGCAATTATTTATCGCGTCGTTATGGAGATAGATATGCCTTCGAGATTAGTCGTAAAATATTTAGGTGGTTTCAAAATAGTAGCAAGCATAGTTCAAAGGGATGTGTCTTCTGTTTATAGATGGCGTGATTTGATACCAGCAAAGCATCAGCAAAAAATATTAGAGTATGCATATGATCATGGCATAGATTTACGCCCTGAAGATTTTTTTTATCCTGAACGCTTGCAGTTATTAATGCAAGAGAAACATCCCCCCTCAATGAGTGAATTTGTAAAAAGTTCCAGTGTTCATGGCACTCGTGAACATGGCGACCCTTTGCAGTCATAAGGAGATGATGATGGCTGTAGAAAGGAAATATAGATTTACTAATGAAACAATTGAAGTTGGAGGTCGAACTCTTCATCGTATTAGAGCGATGAGGGATTTTGGGGATGTTAAGGCAGGGGATTTGGGTGGTTTTATAGAAAAAGAACAAAACCTAAAGAGCTATGGCGATTGCTGGGTCGGAGGCGATGCTAAGGTTTATGGAAGTGCTGTGGTTTGTGACTCCTCCAAGGTTTATGGCAATGCAAAGGTTTATGGAAATTCTGTAATTTGTGGTGATACCCATGTTTATGGCAATGCAAAAGTGACTGGCGATGCTGAGGTTTGTGGCGATGTACGGGTTTATGATGATGCCTTTATTGATGGCAATGCACGAGTTTACGGTAATGCCAAGGTTTATGGCAATGCAAAGGTTTATGGAAATGCCGTGGTTTGTAACTATGAATGTTTTTGCGATAACGAAGAAGTTTACATGCGTAAACGCGTTTCG
>NZ_JBTTDJ010000007.1:0-76596 GCF_055796165.1 Bartonella sp. EBT8 | reverse complement strand
CATTTAAACGATTGCGTTTTAACAATGCAATTTATGTGATAAAAACGTCTTGTAAAATTTATGAGCTGTTATGAATGATAACTGCTTTGCATTTCATTTGAATGCTCCCATGCGTTATAACATTGGCATCATGATTTGCTTTTTATGCTCTGTTTATAGATGGCTATTGTTTGTAAAAAATGGTCAATTGAATCATGCATAAAAGTGTGGATTCTTAAGTGGATTCAAATAAAATAAATCCAATCAAGGTATTGACTTTATTGTGTTTTTTTATATAATACCATTTCTTTACAGGAAAAAGGCTGGTGGGGTAAAAAGAGTGTCCTTGATCCACAAAGCGGTGAAGAGAGTTTGGTGCAATTGGGCAGTCCACGGCGCTTAGAAACGGTCTATTGGGCCAATAGCATGAGTGCGCATGCGGCAGGTGAGTGGGAGCGTACACAAAATAATAAAGAGTTTTTACCTTATCTGACCTATGCTTTGTCTAGCTCAGAGCACAAACGGTTAGAACATGAAAGTTGGGTGGGATTTACAGCACCGGTTGATGATCCTGTTTGGGATTGGCTTTATCCGCCCAATGGTTGGCGATGTAAATGCAGTGTGCGACAGGTGGGCCGTTATGAAGCAGAAAATTTAGGCTATGAAGAGGATGCAGCTCCGTTACAAGTGGAACAGAAGGTTTGGCACAATAAACGGACAGGGAAAGTTGAAAAGATCCCAAAAGGAATTGATCCTGGTTGGAACTCTAATCCTGGAAAACATCGGGCGCAAAACTTAAGCCGTTTCTTGAGTGATAAAATTGCTATGATGCCAGAAGAGCGCAAGCGCATTGCCATTGAAGATATTGTTGGTTCGCCGCTTTTGCAAGCAATGTTTGAAGAGCGTTTGCCGCGTGGATTTCTTCCCATTGCCCCGATGATAAATAAGGTGCGTGAAGTTTTTGCAACGGACAGTTCCCTTGTCCGCCTCTCTTCAGACAGTGTGAAGCATATTTTGTTGGATCATCAAGCCCGTAGTCTGACTGTGGATGATTTTCGTGGTGCTATTCAAACCCTCATCCGCCCCCATGGTATCATCAGGCGAAAAGATTCACGGGGAATTATCCTGTTTGGTGAAGGTGCTGGGGCATGGTGGCGGTTTGCGGTTAAATTTGTGGCAAGCAAACAAGAATGGTGGCTTACCTCTATGCATAAAAAGGACTTAAAGGAAATTCAACGTCTTTTGGAGGCTGCCGAAAAAAAGGGCGAAAGGTTGTTGTAGGGAAAATAGTAGAAAGAAAGCCTATGCCAATTTAGTAAAGAAGAAGTGGGAAAAACGAGAAGGCGTGGAGGGCGGTCAACTCCTCGCAGATCCGGCAAAGCCGTCCTGGTATAACTGGCTCACACCTTCAGTTTAAAAGTATAGTCTTTTTGAACAGAAAAGCAATCTTTAAAAAAACGGCTTGAGAGAGATTGTTGTAGGGAAATAACAAGAAGAAATTCCTGTGATCTTAAAGGAGAAGGGGTGAGGAAAATGAAGAAGGCATGGAGGGCGGTCAACTCCTCGCAGATCCGGCAAAGCCGTCCTGGCAAAACTGGCTCACACCTTCAGTTTAAAAGTATAGTGCTTTTAAGCAGAAAAGCAATCTTTAAAAAAACGGCTTGAGAGAGGCTTTTTGGTATAAGACGATAATTTGTACCTCCAAACTTATAATGGCGCTCTATCGCCTTTGAAGTGCCTTTGAAAACGATTTTATAAGAGGGTTTGGAAGAGACTTTTCTCTCATCAGGGAGAAGTGGGGAAAAGGGTGCTTTTAAAGTGCTTTTTAAAAGAGGCTCTTTTGACTGACAGTGTCAGACTTATAGCGTGGATGGGTTTCGTGCATTCTATTGCCAATGACAACTGTAAAGCAATAGGCAATGATGGAACAGGAATTTCACGAAGATCAAGAGGATGGACATGCCGGGACATTTCATGATGGGGCAGTTCATACCGCATTGATTGATCTTTGCCCAGAGGTTTTGTGCCAAGATAATCTATGTGAAGACATGACAGGCAAACAAGCGCCTGAATGGGTAGAGATTTTACCCAAAGCGCCCCATGTGAAGGCACGTGATGGGCGGGAATGGCATTATAACCCGCAAAGGATTTTAAAAGCTTTTGAGGCAAATAAAGGACCGCTTGTGATTGATTATGAGCATGGGCAACATCACCGTGCGCAAAAAGGTTTAGAAGCACCGGCTAGTGGTTGGATTGAAAAATTAGTAGAGCGGGATGGTGCGATTTGGGGACGGGTTAAGTGGACTGAGGTAGCAGCCAAAAAAATTATTGCCCGCGAATATCGCTATCTTTCGCCTGAGTTTCGCCATTCTAAGAAAGGTGAAATTTTACATTTATCCGGTGCTGGTTTGGTGAATCGTCCAGCCCTTGTCATGACGGCTTTAAGCAGTCAACAGCCTTTAATCCCCCCTTTAACAACTGATGTGGAGAAAGATATGGATTTGACAGCCATTGCTAGCGCACTCTCGCTTTCAAAAGATGTGCGGCTTGATGAAATTTTAGCCGCTGTTGCGGCACGCGAAAAGGAGCGTGTGGAATTGAATGCCCAATTAACAGAGGCACGCAATCAATTGGCCCTTTTACAGGCAGAGCAAAAAAATGATGCGATTGAGAGGCTTTTAGATAAAGCCATTGAAGAGGGCAAAATATTGCCAGCTGCGCGTGAGGAATATCGTGCACTGTGTGGCCTTGAAGGGGGCATGGAGCATTTTAGAAGTTTGGTTGAGAAGTTGCCCACTCTTGCTTCAACAAGTCCTTTAGAGCGCTCTTTTCTGAGACAAGAACAAAATCTTGCACCAGAAGATCTTGCTGTTGCGGCACGCCATTATCAACAAGAACAAGCGCAAAAAGGGCACTTTATCACCATTAGCCAAGCGGTTGACACTGTTTGCGAACAAAAGGAGCGCTCGTTATGAGTACAATGATTTTGATTAAGTCTTTTCGCGCCGGCGATGAAATTTCGCCTTATTGCATTGTTGCGGCACGCGGTGAGGGTTGTGTGGTCACCGCTTCTGGTAAGGGTGATAAATTATTAGGGACTGCTGGGTCTTTGAGCGCAAAGGCTGGTGAGATGATTGATATTGGCCAATGTGGTTGGGGCGAAGTGGTTTGTGGGGGCAATGTTTCCTTTGGTGACTTTTTGACCTCTGATGCTAAGGGGCGTGCCATAAAGGCTGAAGGAACAGATCGCACGATTGGACTTGCCATGAGTGATGGTTCTGCTGGTGATGTTATTTCTTTTAAAATTAATTAGTCGAGGCTTAAAATGAACAGACCTTTTCCCATTGATCCAACACTCACCGCTATTGCTATTGGTTATCGCAATCCAGCAGGTTCTCTTATTGGCGACAAAGTTTTGCCCCGCGTTCCTGTTTTAAGTGAGGTGTTTAAATATAGTGAATTTCCCTTAGCGGAAAGTTTTACGGTGCCTGAACTTGAGGTTGGCCGTAAAGGACGCCCGAATATGGTTGAATTTTCGGCCTTTGAACGGGAAGCCAGTGTCAAAGATTATGGGCTTGATGATCTCATTCCCAATTCGGATATTGAAGCAGCAGCGCGTGCACGGGCAGAAAAACGCTCTCGTTATAACCCTGAAAAGACAGCTGTGGAGGGACTTGCCAACTTGCTGGAATTGGGGCGTGAAGTGCGTGTTGCAGCTCTTGTGCAAGCGCGTGAAAATTATGCTCCAGAGCGGGTGATTGATCTTAAGGGTGAGAATAAGTTTAGCGATTATGACAAATCAGATCCTTATGCTACTTTAGATGAGGCAATGGATAAAAGCCTTGTCTATACGCCCAATACTATTGTTATGGGTAAAGTCGTTTGGTCAAAACTCAAACGCCATCCCAAAATCATCAAAGCTGTTAAAGGGGGTGGCACTGCCGATGGTTTTGTTACCAAGGCACAATTTGCCGATCTGATGGAAATACACCCTGAGCGTTTACTCATTGGTGAATCGCAAGTGAATTTGGCGCGCAAAGGGCGCTCAGCACAATTGGCGCGGGTTTGGGGCAATAAGATAGCACTGCTTTATATTGATCCCACCAAACAACAGGCGGATGGTTCTGTGATTAGTTGGGGCTTTAGCGCGCAATTGGGTGAGCGTTTTTCTGGGGCGATCTCTGATAAAGATATCGGTTTATTGGGTGGTAAACGGGTGCGTGTGGGTGAACGGGTCTGTGAATTGGTGGCAGCCAAGGATGCTGGTGTTTTGCTGCAAGAGGTTGTCTGAGGAAGAGAGTCTCTATGGCTTATGCAAACAAAACCTTGATTGAAGAGCTCTGGGGTGATGATTTTTTGGATGATTTGTGCGGGATTGGCGAAAATCCAGACCAAACAATCTCTGATCAGGCAATTGTCCGTGCGCTAGAACAAGCAAGTGGTGAGATTGATGCCCATCTGTCTCATCGCTACGTTGTGCCGATTGCCGGACAGCCAACAGCGTTGGGCATGATTTGTGTCAATCTTGCGGTTTATAATTTAGCCATCCGTCATACGGCTCTTACCACCACCATTGAGGATCGTCACAAACAGGCGATTGATCTTCTCAAACGCATTGCGGAGGGCAAAGCGGGTTTAGGCTTAGATGAACCAAAAATTATGAGCGAAGATGGGCCTGTTCGGGATGGTGCTTTTTTTCATGCCAAACCACGTTTGATGGGGCGATAAAATGAGCATTTCCACCCCTATTGAAATTAAAGAAATGGGGCTTGAAGCGGCTCTGTCTTTTTTGCAAAAAGGCGCTGAGACTTCCATGGGAACTTTGGCGCAAGGGGTGGGGCGTCTGTTGCAAGAGAGCACGAGGCGGCGGATTCAGAGTGAAAAAACCTCTCCTCAAGGAGAGAAGTGGCAAAACAATTACGCCCGCACCTCCATTCTTTATGCCAGTGGAGCGCTATCACGCTCTATTGATATGGTGGCATCCCCAGAAAAGGTCATCATTGGAAGTGGTTTGGTTTATGCCCGTATTCACCAATTGGGTGGGGTTATCCGCCCTAAAAATGGCAGCACCCTTCGCTTCTTTCTTAACAGCAGCAAAGCACAGCGCTTTGTTTGTGTCCACCAAGTAACGATGCCAGCACGCCCTTATTTAGGGCTTTCAGAGCGCAATAAAGTGGAAATTGTCAAAGCAGCAGAGGATTGGTTGGAAAGGATCTTTTCATGAGTCAAATGATGAAGCAGATGGGGCGGATTAATGCACTTCGTGAAGCGGTTATAAAGAGCCTTAAAAGCGCTTTGCCTGATGTGCGTGATTGCGGCTGTCAATTTGGTCGTTTTCATTTAGAAGAACTTGAAACCCAAATGTTGGTTGCACCAGCAATCCGTGTTGCGGTGTTAGAAAGCCGTTTGACTTCTGTCTCCAATGGGCAGCAGAGTGCCGATCTTCATTTGGGTGCTTTTATTATCACCACAGGCAAAGAGCGTGATTATCACAGTTGGCTTTTGGCTGAAGCCATTGCGGTGCTTTGTCATAGCGGGCAATTGTGGGGGTTAACGCATTTGGGTGCGCCCCGTGAAGTGCAGATTGAACCGATTATCTCCGCGGCGATTAAGCAGCGCGGTGTGGCAATAAGCGTGGTTGAATGGCACCAAGATTTGTATCATCTGGGTCACGATATTTTTTGTGATGACAGTAAAGGGCAGCTTAAAAGGGGTTTGATCTGTTTGGAAGATGAGGGCGTGTGATGAATGATGCCCATCTCATTGCTGCGACCTTTCGGCAAATTATGAAACGGCTGGATAAACTCGAACTCTGTCTTGCCAATCAGCACATGATTGGGCGGGTTGTGCAAGTTGATGGCCATAGGGTGCGGGTGCAAGTTTCCTCACAAGGGCAAAATGGGCAGGCGGTTTTATCGCCTTGGTTGCAAGCACAAGAAGCAGCAGGCGCTGTTTCGAGCAATATGCCTTTAAATGTTGGTGATCCAGTGCGGTTGTTTAATCCCCATGGGGAAATAGGTTCGGCTTCTTTGGTGGTTCGTGATAGCTATAGTGAGGATGCGCCAAACCCCGCTCATCAACACCAAGAGTTAGCGCTGTGTTATGCCGGTGGCGCTTTGCGTATCACAAAAGAGGGACTGATCCTCTCCCATGGGAAAAACCAAATCCATTTGAGTGAAAAAGGTTTGGAGCTTTGTCACCAAGCAACCCGTGTTGCGATCAGTGAAAGCGTACAGATTCAAGCAGAAGATTTGTACCATAATCAAACATCTGTTGGAGCAGACCACAAACATGGTGGGGTCAAAATTGGTCCCTCTACAACCTCTAGCCCCCTTTAAAGGAGTTTATCATGCGTGAAAAAACTTATGTCATTTTAACCAATGCGGATTTTGTGGCAGGCAATCGTTCGCCGGGAAAAGGTGAAGAAATTTGTTTAAACGATGAGGCGGCCAAATACCCATTGCTGCTTGGTCAGATTGCTGAAAAACAAACACCTGTCGTTTCTTCAACAAAGGCAGTTAAAGGTGCTTAAAGCATGCGCTGTGGAGTGAGTGAAAAGGACGGCTCTCTGTTATATGGTTGGGCGCACTGCTGTCAGTCCCTTCGTAAATGTTTGACAACAAAGATTGGGACACGGGTTTTGCGGCGTCATTATGGATGTGATGTTGGAGCTTTCCAAGATGCCAATGCTGATCCGGCGACAATATTGCAGCTTTATCAAGCAATTGTACAAGCCTTAAATGATCCAGAATGTGGAGAGCCTGGGTTTTCGTTGCAAAAGATTGATCTGATAAAAGCAACGCGGGAGGGAACATTCCACTTTGTTCTCACAGGTGTGTTTTATCCCGATGGGCATTTGGGCGATTGGTCACATAAGGAACCAATCAGTGTCGATTTAGAGGTGGGTGATGACAGAATTTGAGCAATTGCCTCTCCCACAAATTCTTGAAGAGCTTTCCGTTGAGGCTATTTTAGAGCAAAAAATCACCCGTTTAACCAAGCTTTTTGCCGCACAGAATATTCCTTATAATGTGGAAAAGACGGCTTATGATCCCGTGGTTATTCAATTGCAAGCGGCTGCTTATGAAGAGTTGCTGTTGCGCCAGCGAGCAAATGAGGTCGCGCGGGACAATCTCCTTGCCTTTGCGCGTGGGACAAGTTTAGACCATTTGGGGGATTTTCATGGGGTTTCCCGCCTTTTGGATGAAGATGATGCTCGTTTTCGTCGCCGTATTCGTTTAAGCCGTCAAGGGCATTCTACAGGTGGCACAGTTCCACGTTATCAATATTTTGCCCTCTCGAGCGATATCCGTGTCAAAGATGCTTTTGTTTATCGTGTGGGGAAAAGCCCGCTTATTCATGTTGCGCTTTTTAGCGATAGTCCTTCTGGTATTGCCGATGAGGCTTTGATTGCCAAGGTACAAGCAGCTCTTGATGAAAAACAGGTTAAAATGACCAATGATCATATCCTTGTAAAAAGTGCTGTGCAGCGGATTATCGATGTGTATGCGGATCTCTGGTTGTTGCCAAATGAAGGTCCCCTTGTTTTGGAAAAAGCCGTGAACAATTTGCAAACGGAATGGGCGCGGGCGCAAAGGCTTGGGCGTGATCTGTCTTTAAGTTGGATGATAAGCCGTTTGATGGTTGAAGGTGTCCACCATGTGATCTTAACACAGCCCTTAACAGATATTGTGGTCGCACCTGATGAGGCGGTGGCTTTAGGGGAGATTGTCTTGTCTAAACGGGGGAACGCTTATTGATGATTTCCTCACTTTTACCGCAAAATTCAAGCTTGTTTGAACGCTGTTTAGCCGAAGCAATGGCATTTGATCCGCAGGTCAAAAACACTCTCGAAGAAATCCCCCGCGCGAAATTTATCACCCGTCCCCCTTCGTGGTTGCCTTACTTGATCGACGAATATGGCTTACAAGAATTAAGCTCATATTTCTCTAATCCTTATGATTTGATTGACCAAGGGCTGCAATGGCAAAATATTCGTGGTTCTTTAGCGGCCATTGATAGAGGGCTTGCATGGCTTCAGATTACAGCACGCTTTACACCAGCATGGTCGGGGCGTGCGTGGTGGAATTCTTTTCAACTTTACTTTGATCAATTGCCTGAACAAAGTGCTCTTGAAGCCATTGAAGCCATCACAGAGCTTTCCAAAAGTTTGCGCTCTGATTTTCGCCGCGGTGTCAATGGTTATGACGTGCAAGCTATGGAAGGCAATATGTCACGCCTTGATGCATGCCTGCTGGATTATGAGAGCGGTGTGCGCTTAACCGCGGGGGACACACTGTTTTCCTTTGGGCGCACAACAGAAATCAAGCACACACTTGCCAAACAAGAAGGCTTGTTGATTGGCAATTGGATGGATGATGTGGATGGGGAATTAAGTTTCGACCAGATTGATTACCCATGGGATATGGCAAATTTCCCTTGGTGTTCTGTTAAAAAACATCAACGCGACATACTGATGGCAGAGTGGTTTTATAACCGCACCCTTTATCTCGTGTTAAAAGACAGTGAGGATGATGTGATTGGGTATCGCAGATGCAACATTGTCCAACCAGTAGAACAGAATTTAGCGGGTGTTTATCACCATTTGGGCGATTGTTATCAACCCTCCTCGAGGGGCACCGCAGTTCTTATTGCAGCACGCACGGATTTTCAAAATGTTGATGGAAAACAAGCTGCTTCTATTGCCGTTCTCGTTCATGCGACCCCCAAACACCATGTTCCCTTTGGAAAGCTTTGGTGTGACAGCAATGAACTGATTGGCGGGGTGGAGATCATAAAAACGCCCGTTAACATCCCTTTGCGCGGTGATGTGCGCGAACAATTCAAGATTTTATTGAGGTTTTAAGATGAAGCATGAAAGTGGTTTACCCTTTGCAATTGACAGATCTTGCGGCAAAGACGACCAACAAAGCGTTGTTTTCTATGGGCAACGTCCCTTTATCCAAAGTGGTGAACTCAATGAGATGCAAACCATCATCAGAGGACGCCATGACCGTTTGGGGCGCCTCGTTGCCAAAGAGGGAGACCGTGTTGAACGGGCTGATGCTTTTGTCAATAAAGACACTCAAACGGTTACCTTAACAGAAGGCAAGATCTATATCGCAGGGGATATCTTTCCGGTCTCAGAGACTGTTCTCAACGCTGTTTCTATGGTTGGTCGCATTGAAATCGGTGTGAAGTTGCAAAAAACATGGATTACCCATGAGGATGATCCAGAGCTGTTGGGGCAAGTTCCAGGCACCTTGGCAGAAGGAGAGCCCGGTGCGGCACGCGAAACTGCAAAGCTTGTTTGGGCTCTAAAAGAAGATGGGCAGCAAGGCACTTTCTTTCCCGTTTATATCTTACAAGATGGCATTCTCATTGATCAAAAGTCCCCCTCACTGCTGGAACCCGCCATGCAAGCGATAGCGACTTATGACCGTGCTCATGGCCATTATATCGTGAGTGGATGTCGTGTGACGGCTCTGGGACCAAACAATGGTTGCCAAATCTTTAGCATTCAGGAAGGGGAAGCCAATATCAACGGCTTTAAGCGCAAACGCCTTGCTGCTTTGCGCCATGAAGAGCAAGAAGAGTTTTCGCAAGGGCTTGTGCCGAGCGAAACCCATATTTTTGCCCCGCAAGATAAAAAGACAAGCTTTACCTTCAAAAGCTATTATGCTCCCATTGCCGATATTCACTCTCTTTTGTTGACAAAAGAAAAAACCGTGACGGTCACCCGCGGTGCAACAGCTGCAGGACGAGATGGTGTTCCTGATAAAAGCATCACCTCTTTTCTCAAAGTTGTGCAAGGCAACAAAGAATTTAAAGAAGGAACGGATTTTAAGAAAACCGGTGATACCATTGACTGGGCACCGGTAGGAGATGAGCCTGCAACGGGCAGCAGTTATAAAGTGACCTATCGCTACCGTGCGCAAGTGAGCGCCGATAAAGTCACGGCACAAGAAATCACTGTCTCAGGGGGTGCGCAAGGGGGAGATATTATTGTTAGTTACACTTACAAATTACCCCGTATTGACCGTATCGGTCTTAATACAGGGGGCAGTGTTGTCTATATCAAAGGGATCTCAGCAGACCATCCCATGGCACCCAGTGTCCCCGATGATGTCCTCTCCCTTGCAACCATCACCAATAGTTGGCTGGATACTCCGCTCGTTACCAATGATGGCACACGGGTTGCTCCCTATGATGAGATGTGGCGTTATTTTCAACGGGTGCTCTCCCTTGATCGGTTGATGCAATTAGAGCGCATTAAAAGCAATGTTGACTCTAAAGAGCCTGTTGCCAAAAAAGGCATGTTTGCTGACCCGTTTCTTGATGATACTTACAGAGATGAAGGATTTGCGCAAACAGGAGCTGTTGGCAATGGCATTTTACAGCTGGCTATTGATCCAACCTTTTACACCGCCCCCTTAAAGGCTCCTGTCACCCTTGACTGGACAAATGAAGTGATCATTGCGCAAGAATTGACAACGGCTTGCGAAAAAATCAACCCCTATCAAAACTTTACCCCTCTGCCTGGGACGATCACACTCTCACCCGCTACAGATTTTTGGCATGTCCAGCGTACCGATTGGCTCTCGAGCGTGACCAATCAATTGTTTATGGGAACGCACCGCGGCAGCAGTCTTCGCAAGACAGAAACAAATGATGAACTGATCAATGTTGCGCATGAACAAATTGATTTTTTAAGACCCATTACCCTTCACTTTAAAATTGAAGGCTTTGGCAAGGGAGAAATTTTAGACGCTCTCACCTTTGATGGTGTGAATGTCTTGCCAACAAGCCGCCTTGTTGCCAATGGCAATGGCATTTTGGAAGGCACTTTCAAGATTCCTGAACACATCCCTGCTGGCACAAAGAGCGTTGTAGCAACAGGGAAAGGGGGAACAGTGGCAACAGGTCTGTTTACGGGGCAAGGTGTTATTGATGTGAAAGTGATGCGGCGCACCACAACGGTGAAGATCTGGAGGCAAGTGGATCCACAAGCGCAAGTCTTTACACCGGAAGAAACACGGCAAATCACCGGTCTTGACTTTCATCTTTGTAAAATCGGCAATCCAGATCATGATCTGGTGATTGATTTGGTGACAACAGAAAACGGTTATCCAACAGCTGATATCCAAGCCCAAAGCTTTTATTCGATGAAGGGGGCAAAAACCGGATGGGCACAGGCACGCTATGATGTCCCACTCCTTGTCCCCAATGATCGCTTAACAGCTTTTGTCCTTAAGACCGATGATGCTGATCATTCCCTCTCACTCGCAAAGCTCGGGGATTTTGATGAAGAACAGCAAAGATTTGTCTCAAGTCACCCTTACGTGACTGGTCCTCGTTTTTCGTCTGTCAATGCGCAAAGCTGGAGCGCCCATCAAGATGAAGCTTTAGCCTTCCGTGTCTTGGCAGCACGCTACAGACAAACAACAAAAACCATTGATCTTGGCACATTTGACCTTGTTGACTGTTCTGATTTGCAAATCCGTAGCACGGTTGAATTGCCTTCCAGTGATTGTTCGGTGATCTTTGAAATTGAAAGAAACAATGGCACGATTTACCAACTCTTACCCTTTCAATTGTTAAGCCTCACCGAATATATCAGTGAAACGGTTCAATTACGCGCCATTCTCAAAGGCACAGAAAAACTCTCCCCCGTTCTGTTTGCTCCTGTTCAGGTGATTGCCGGCAAGATTCATAATACAGCAACCTATGTTACCCGTGCTTTTGCCTTTGGTGAGAAGGCAAGGTTGACCAGCTATATCAAAACCTTTTTACCGGGCGGCTCCACATTCACCCTCGAGATGCAACTGGATGATGGTGCTTTTATCCCCCTCACCTTAGAGGAAACAGAACAGCTTTCCGAGCCGCTTTGGACAGAGCGAAAATTTGTCAGCAGCAATAAGACAGCGAGACAAGCGCGCTTGAAACTGACGCTAACCGGTGGACCTTCGGCACGATCAATGTTGCGTGATTTTGGGGCTGGCATCTTGTGATACCCCCTCATTTTGAAAGATCGGATTTGGAGCTGCTTTAGAGACTTGGAGAACGAAAATGACAAAAACCAAAAAGCTTGCAATGGAATTGCCACAAGAAGGGCGTTTTATCAGTTCTGAATTCCCCATTTTGCGTGAGAATTTGACGAAACTTGATCAAGCCATTGCCGATGTGGAAGAAAAGCTAGACAACAAAGCTCCTGCAAAACACACGCATAGCATAGGGGATGTTGCAGATCTTGAAGCAGTCCTCAAAGGCAAAATGGCAGCGGATAAAACCTTCACTTTAACCGATTTGGGCGATATCGAAGGTGCACAAGATGCTGCCAACAATTATGTTCTCTACAAAGCTAGCAACAATCATTTTACCTTTGGCAGTGCCGTCTCTCTGCTTGGAGCACACCAACACAAAATTGAAGATATTGTTGGTCTTGATGCATTTAAAGCCAAGATTAATGAAGATCTGACAAGCTATGGTCATTTAGCAAGATCAAACGAATGGCAGAATTATAACAAGTTTACCAGCAAAGTCACTATGAGTGGTAGCTTAGAGCTTTTAGGAAACTCATCCCTGAACCTCATCCACAATGGTAGAGTTGTGACAAATTTAACTGCAACAGGAAGCGTTCTTAAAGGACCGCTGAAAGTTGATGGTGCGGAAGTTTATAGCAAAGACGAAGCTGTTGTTGCTCTTCAAGAAATACGTGATGAAATCACAAAACTGAGGAAAGCGACCTCTCCCCTTGAAGTTCTTGTAACACAAAGTGGCACTATTCCATGGCCTGAAGGGGTTAGTGATAACACCAATATCGAAATATGGGCATGGGGTGGCGGTGGAGGTGGGGGAGGTATTACTGGCGGCGGCGGCGGCGGCGGTGCTAGTGCATGTATTAAAATCAAAGGAGCTCAGCTTAAAAACTCCCAAAATGTCCAAATTGGTCATGGTGGCAAAGGTGGAAATGGAGGCGATGGTGGTAGAGATGGTGGGAAGACAATTATTGAAAGACTGCTTGTCGTAGGTGGCGGCGGAGGTGGTAGTCATAATGGTAGTGGCAATTATGGCAGTGTGGGAGACTTCTACTCTGGTGGACCTGGTGGCAGCTACTATTCTGATAAGACTAGTGTTAATGGTAATACTTTTAGTTTCAGTGGCGGGGGTGGTGGCTCTTATGGAAAAAAAGCAGGGGGAGACCGTGGCTGGGGTGGAGCTTCTTCTTTCGGTGGGGGAGGAGGTAGTAGTGGGGATAAAAACGGAAAAGGAGGCTGCAGTGGAAAAGGAGGAAATGGTGGAAATAGTGGTGGCGATAAAGCTGGTGGAGGTGGAGGTTATTTCCCAGGAAAGTCTGGTGACGAAGGTGGTGATGGTGGCAACGGAGCAGTGTTGTTAAGGTTTTTTATATAGGAGTTTTTATGGAATATGCAGTTGTTGAAAATGGTGTGGTAACAAATATTATTGTAGCGCCAGAAGATTATATTCATGCTTTTGATGGAGAAGCTATTGCCTCAAATGAAGCACAAATTGGCTGGACTTATAAAGATGGGGTGTTCTCTCCTCCTATCGTTGATGAAGAAAAGGCTTCTTTGTCTTCTGAAAGGGTAGAACAAGACGCACCCGAAGAGCTTGTAAAAGAACGATAAGAGAAAGATGAGCAAGCTTAGAATGTAATTGTTGAGCATAGATTAGTTGGACGCAAGCTTTTGCATAGGAAACAATCGAATGATTTGACGCACGCTTATTGTCTGTTAGCTTAAGCTGTATCATTTTCTTTTAAAGTCCTTCTCAAAGGGGTTTCAAAGCCCTTTTAAAGGGCTTTTTTGACTGACAGTGTCAGTCTTATGCGGTTTGATCCTTGTTGTTATTGTTGCTTTATTGATTTGGAGCGCAAGATGGCAACAGAATTTAATCATGGTATTCGCATTGTTGAGGCTGGTGAAAGCTCTAGGCCGTTGGCAACATTTGATCAGACGGCGATTGGCGCGGTTGTTACAGCCCCTGATGCTGATGCACAAATTTATCCGGTAAATGAACCTGTTTTAGTCTTTACCCATGAAACAGAGAAAATCCAAAAGCTAGGGCAAAAGGGCACGGCTCTTGATGTGATTAACGCTGTGTGCGCGCAAGGAGGTGAGGCCAAAATTGTCCTTGTGCGGGTAGAAGAAAAGGCGACAATTTCTGAGACACAAGCCGAAATGGTAGGGTCCAATGCTGGATTGACCGGTGTTCATGCTTTGACCCATGCGCGTGGGCATTTAGGGGTTGAACCTGGAATTTTGTTGGCACCAGCCTATAGTGCAGGGCGCCTTGATAATGGTAAAAACCCCGTGGCTGACGCGCTAGAACAGGTGGCTGAAAAGCTGCAAGCGATTGCGGTTTTTGACACAGGGGGCAAAAATACAGAAGAAAGTCTTGCTTATCGCGCCGATTTTTCCTCACGCTTTTGTTATTTGATTGACCCCTTTGTGCGGGTGGCAAACGGTGAGGGTGGTTATTGTATTAAACCGGCAAGTCCCTTTGCCGCAGCGATGTTTATCAAACGTGACAAACAAAAGGGGGGTGTTTTTTGGTCTCCTTCAAACCAAGATGTGCACGGCATTTTAGGCACAGCGCGCCCCATTAGTTATTTTGATGGCGAAATCGATCATGAGGCAAATCGTCTTAACCAAGCCGATATTGCTACCTTTATTCCGGCACGGCTTAGTCAAAACGCGCAAGGAAAGATGGTTGCCAATGGACGCATTTTATGGGGCAATCATACCACATCTTCTGATCCGCTTTGGCGCTTTGTCAATGTGGTGCGCACCCGCGCAGCATTGGAAAAAACCATCATCAATAGTTTCCGCCCTTTTGCCAATGACGAAAACCTTACCGGTCAACATGTCATTGCCATTACACGCTCTCTCACGCAGTTTCTTGATGATATGATTGCCCGTGGTGCCCTGCTTGGTGGACGTGTTTGGTTCGATCGCGATTTGAATTCCAACAGCACTTTACAATTGGGTAAGTTGCGGGTTGAATTTGATGCCGAAGAAGTACCTCCTCTCGAAGATTTAAGTTTTGGAAGCAGGCGCAATAGCGCTTATTTTGACCGGCTGGCGGAAGATATCCAAAAGAAAATGACCTATCAATTTGGCGATACGCTAGAGAGCTATCGCAAAGCAGCAAGGAGTGAAGCATGACTTTACGGATTGTTCGTGGTTTTACCCTGATTGTTGATGATGATGTCAATCTTCATCTTGATCTTGAAACGCTGAAACTGCCCACCTTAGAAGAACTCACTGAAACCTATCAACCAGGCGGTTCTGATATGCAAATTGATGTGAGTGGTCTTGGTGTAAAAGCTTTGAAGTTGCAAATGAAGATCCGCAGTCATACCCCCGAAATCATCGGTATCTTTGCTGGTCCCCCTGGTCTTCGTCATAAATTTACTGGCAAAAAACATGTGGTGTCTGAAGAAGATGGGCGCGAGCATGAACATTCCATTGATGTCACAGGGCGCCTGATCAAAGTCGATAGCGAAAGTCTTACTGCTGGAAAAGCAACAGGCTATGATTGTGAGATTAAGAATATTTGGGACTATAGCGAATATTGGGATGGTGCTGTCCTACATCGCTTTTCGTTTAAACGGGGCGGTTGGCTTGTGCGCAATGGGCAAGATATTGGTGGACGCCGGCGCTCTATTCTCAATTTATAGGAATTCATGATGACACATTTACAAACAAGCATTGATGTGGAATTGCAAGTGCCCATACTTTATCAAGACAGTGATGGCAAGCAAGCGACGCGCAATAAATTGACCTTTTATCGCCCTACCTTCAAACATGCCAAGCAATTGGCAGTGCTGATAGGACCGCAATTGACACAATTGCTGGTTCCAGAGTTTGGCGAGCAGAAAACACTCTCCAATGATGTTCTGCTTGCCAAGCTTTCTCAAGTTTTGTTCACAAATGAGGCAACAGAAGGCATTACAGCACTTTTGGCAGATATGTCTCACGAAACGGTCGAATTGATTGATCGTATAGACGCTGTCGATATTATCGCGATCTTGAAGGCTTTTTTTGCTTTTTTTATGGGACGCCAATCCCTTACGCTGGACAATTTGGAGCAGAATTAGCGCTCTATTTTCGCTGGTCGGCTCTAGAAATCAACCAGATGGATTGGCTGGATGTTGTTTGTTATCGCAGTGAATTAGCACGCTTGAAAGCCCGAGAATATGAACAGCACATGTTGGAATAAGGAGCTGTTATGGATGTTTCCCTTGTGGTGCGTTTTGTCAATCATCTGCAAGAAGGGATAGCCTCTGCCAAGCGCGATCTGCAAGCCTTTAGTGCCGATGTTGCTCATTTACAAAAACAAACGCGCCAGCACTTTCAAAAATGGTTTGATCCTCAACATCTTGAAGATGCAACAAAGAATGCTGAAATGGCTTTTACTCAAGCGCGAGGGCGCATGGTGGGTGCTGTTGCCCAAACCGCAACCTTGATTGCGCCCCTCTATAAAGCCATGCAATTTGACCAATCGATGAAGGGCTTGGAAAAGGTTCTTGATGCGCCTCTGCATCGCTTAAAGGAATTGCGCCGCTTTGCTCTCGAAACTTCAACCAAAATCCCGCTTGCAGCACGTGAGGTTTTAGAACTGATGACCAGTGCGAGCCAAGCGGGGATTGGCGAGCAAGATCTCGAATCCTTTAGTCTTTATGCCGCCAAAGCGGCCGTGGCTTTTGATATGACGGGGGACCAGATTGGTGAACGCTTTGCCAAATTGCGCAATGTCTTTAAGCTCAGTCAGACAGGCATTGAAGAGTTAGGCGATGCCATCAATCATCTCTCCAACCATATGGCGGCGAAAGCCAGTGAAGTATCTGATTTTACCAATCGTGCCACCGGTGCTGCCACCATGTTTAAGCTCACCGCCCGTGAAACGGCTGCTTTTGGTACCGCGATGATTTCTGCGGGGATTGTCCCTGAGAGTGCAGCGCGTGGTTTCAATGCGATGAGTTCGCGTATTCAGGCAGGGGGCAAACATATTGAAGATGCTTTTGCCAATATTGGGATGTCACGGCAAAAGTTTCTCCAAGACCTCGACAAAGATGCTACCGGCACGTTAGTGCGCTTTTTTGATGTTTTAGCCAAATCCGAACAGGGTATGCGTTCGCTGATTGCCATTGCTGGGCGCGATTTTACCGGTGACTTTGCCAAATTGGTTGGCAATCCAGAATTGTTAAGCCAAGCACTCGAATTTGTTAAAGACCCCAAAGTCTTTAAAGGCTCCGTAGAGCAAGAAGCGGATAAACAAGCAACCGGTGCCATCCGGCAATTTGAACTTTTGCAAAACCGCATCGTGGCTTTGGGCATTACCATTGGCAACGTGTTGTTGCCCCATGTCAACAATTTGATGGCCAGTGTTGGAAATTTTATCAATGGCTTGATGGCATGGGCCAATGCCCATCCCGCTTTAACCAGTGCCATTGTCAAAACCATTGCCGCCTTGATGGCTTTTAATATTGCTCTGCGGGTGCTACGCTTTACCATGGCTGGCACACGCCTTGGTTTGCTTCAGTTGATGGGCTCTTTGATCAAAATTGGTGGTGTGAGTCGTGCTCTTAAAACAAGTTGGCGAGGCTTGGCATCTTCAGGGCGCTCTTTGGGAATCATGGCAGCAACTTTTGGTGGGAGCACGCTTCGTCTTCTGCGTCCCATGACTTTGTTGGTGGCAGGCTTTCGCGGGCTTATGGTTTCAGGCAGCGCCTTTGCCGCTACATTTGGGTGGGTTGGAACAATTGTGGAAGTGGTCGCCGCTGGCATTGCTTCTGTTGTTGGTGCTGTTTTTACCCCCATAGGAGCTCTGATTGCTGCTGTTGTGGCAGTGATCTTGGCTGCTTGTTTTGTCTTGTGGAAATATTGGGATCGCTTTTCCTCTTTTGTCAAAGGTTTTGCTCGGGGTCTAGCACACGCTTTTGGGCGTGCCTTTGAAGCCGTCATGCGTTTTTTTGGTGCTGATACTGCAACCATTACTAAGTGGAAAAACATCCTTGCTGCTGCCTTTGACTTCTCTGAACATTGGCAAAAGTTCAAACAGGGGCTTGTTGCTCTATCCCAATGGTTTGGCAATGTATGGGAGGGTTTTAAGCAAAGTCTCTCCAACTTTTGGAGCTGGTTGAGCGGCTTTTTTGCCCGCGAAAAGCTCTCAGAAGAAGCCAAGGCGGGTATGGAACAGGCCGGAGAAGATCTAGCCAATGGGATTGTCGATGGCTTTATGTCCTCCATCACACAATTGGCTGACTTTTTTAAATCCTTACCCCATCGCATCAAAGGATGGATTGGCTCAATTGATTTATCCAACATGTTTCATTTGCCCAGTTGGCTTGGTGGCAAAACAGCTTTGCAGCCGATTGTACAATTTGCCGGTCGCCAGCAAACAAGCCCTGCGGCAACTGGGGCAAGGGACAAAAGTAAACAGAGTGCATCCATTTATCACCATCAAAATGTCACGGTGCATGTGAATGGGGCGCGCGATCCTCTTGCCACAAGCCGTGCGGTCACCCAAGCCCTCCAACGGGCAAAAGCCAATGCCCTGCATGGTGGGACAGAATGAGGCAAGGAGAAGCAATGAGGGGAGGGAGCAGATGAAAGATCCTTTGATGATGCTAGGTCCACATCAATTTTATGTCGATTGGCTGAATTTCCAATCCTTTGAAGAAGAGTTCTCCGCCTCATGGGTATCTATGGAGCGTTTTGGTAAAGCCCCCAGTTTGCAATTTACCGGCTATGGCAATGATGCCAAAACCATCCATGGCGTGTGGTTTCCAGAAGAGTTTGGTGATCGTATAGCCATCGACGCACTCACCATAACCATACGAGCAGCCAAACCAGTGCAGATGCTTCGTTGGGTCAATGATATGAGCTATAGTGCCATATTCCATGGTCCCGTGGTGATCACCTCGATCACCAAAGACCACGATTATATCAGTCGCTCTGGTCAATCTCAGCGTATCCGTTATTCCATCAGTCTGTTGCCCTTTTTTGATGGGGGCAAACCACAAGGATATTTCCAAGAGGGACGACAGCTATGAAGCTACCAGAAAAGCACGTTGTTGTAGAGTTAGAAGATCTCAGTCTTGATCTGATTTGCTTTCACCATGCCATGGCGGTGTTGGGAGACCGTCAACAGGCTGGATTCTTAGATGGATATTTAGAAGCCACCTTGAGAGCCAATCCAGGAATTGCCCAATATGGTGCTGTTTTGCCACGGGGTTTAGAGGTCACCTTGCCTGAATTTGTCTTTGTTCCTCCTCAAAGCAGAGTGAAGCGGTTATGGGATTAAGCCGAACCTATCCTTTTATCGTGGTTAAGGTTGGAGACAAACCCGTCCATGAGGTTTTTTACCAGCGTCTTCTCAACGCCACCATCACCGATCATGCCGGCAATGAAGCCGATCGTTTTGAAGCGGAGTTTGATGATAGCGGCAATGATTTACAGGTTCCACAAAAGAACAGCACCCTGCAGGTGATCTTTGGTTATCAGGACAGCATCAGTGCCTTTATGGGGCGTTTTGTTGTTGAATCGGTTGTAAGTATAGGGGGTAGTGATGGAGAGGTTTTGCGCCTTTGCGGCAAAAGCGCTTCGATGCGTGGGGAACTCAAAGAACAAGCAAGTGAGCATTTTGACAACAAAACCATTGGCGAGATTGTCGAAACTTTAGCCAAACGCCATGGTTATCAAGCCAAAGTCGACCAAGAATTCACTTGCAAAACTTTGCCTTATGTGGTGCGCACCGATCAATCTACAATTGATTTTTTAACCCGCCTTGCGGAGCGTATGCGGGCACGTTTTTTAATCAAAGACAATAAGTTTTTATTTTTAAGCGGCAACAATTTACCAGCAATCAATCTTGCTAAGCATGATTGTTCCAGCTGGGAATTTACTCTCGAGCCACGCACCCAATATGGCAGCGTTGAATCAACGTACTTTGATCGCTCGCAAGGAAAACAGCTGTCTGTCAAACATCGCACAAAACTCACAGGTCCCACACGGCGTTTGCGTGGTTGCTACACCTGCAGAGAGGAAGCTTTAGCTGCTGCCGCATCAGAATCGGACCGGCTTTGTCGTGGTATGGGCAGTGGTTCTTTGGTTCTAGAAGGGCGTCCAGAAATCATGGCCGATCAACCCCTCATTTTGCAAGGGTTCCGCGAGCAAATCAATGGAGCATGGAAAGCCGCAACGGTGACCCACCGCTATGAGAAACAAAGCGGCTATACCACAGAAATTACCTTAGAGGCACCAGAGAAGGGGAAACAGCCATGGGAAAAGTCAACCTCGTAGAATGCAGTGCGCTAGACAATCAAAGGGACAACATGCTCTCTTCTGTTCGAGAGATCCCACATAATCTTGAAGCAGAACAAGCCTTGCTTGGGGCCATTCTCATGAACAATGACGCCCTTGATCGTGTTTCAGACTTTCTTAAAGCAGAGCATTTTTTTGAACCCTTGCATCAAAGGATCTTTGAGATCGCTTCACACATGATCCACAAGGGAAAACTTGCCAATCCCATTACCATGAAATCCTTTCTTCCAGCAGAAGAAAAGATTGGTGAGATCACGGTCTTTCATTACGTTGTACGTCTTGCCAAACAAGCGATCACTATCATTAATGCTCAAGATTATGGGCGGGTACTTTATGATCTTTTCCTTCGACGCTGTTTGATTACTCTTGGGCATCAGATTGTTAATACAGCCTTTGACGCTCCTGTAGAGTTGAAGCCCTCACAACAGATTGAAAGGATTGAACAGCAGTTGTTTGAATTGGCAGAGAAGGGAAAATATGGCGGTGGATTTGAAAATTTTGAAGGAGCCCTCACAAAGGCGCTGACCATGGCAAGTGCTGCTAAAGCGCGTTCCTCAAGGCTTTCAGGAATAGCGACTCACATTCAAACCCTTGATGAGAAAATGGGAGGGTTACAAAAATCTGATCTCATTATCCTTGCGGGGCGCCCCGGTATGGGAAAAACCTCTCTTGCAACCAACATTGCCTTTAATATTGCCAATGCTTACAAGTGTGATGACCAGACACAGGAACAAAACAATGAAGGAGGCATTGTTGGATTCTTCTCGTTGGAAATGTCCTCAGAACAATTAGCAACCCGGATCATTTCTGAACAAACGGAGGTTTCTTCTTCTGATATCAGACGGGGCAATCTCTCAGAAGAGCAATTTACTAAACTCATCCGCATGACACGTTCTCTTCAAAAAGCTCCGCTTTATATCGACCAAACGGGTGGTCTTTCTGTTGCCCAATTAGCAGCGCGTGCAAGGCGCCTCAAACGACAACATGGTTTAGATGTTTTGATGATTGATTATCTCCAGCTTATGACGGGTCATACAAAGCGTTCCTCAGACAATCGTGTGCAAGAAATCACAGCGATTACCATGGCTCTTAAGGCATTGGCAAAAGAACTGAATATTCCCATCATTGCTCTTTCACAGCTTTCACGCCAAGTTGAGAATCGCACCGATAAACGTCCACAACTTTCTGATTTGCGTGAATCCGGTTCGATTGAACAAGATGCTGATATTGTTTTGTTTGTCTATCGTGAAAAATATTACTTGAAAAATGACCAGCCTAAGGAGGGCAGCGTTGAAGCTGTCAAATGGCAAGAGAAGATGGATCAGGTGAGGGGACAAGCTGAAGTGATTATCGCCAAACAACGCCATGGTCCCACAGGAACTGTCCCTCTTGCTTTCCAAGCTGATTACACGCGTTTCAGTGATCTATGAAGAAAAGCATAAGAGAAAAACATGCATAAAAGGGGCAATAAATGACCTTTGAAAGGCCTTTGAAGACCCTTTGAGAGCCCTTTGAAAAAATGGAAATCCTTTGAAAAGGAGGTTATTTTTACAAAATATGATGCAAATGATACAAAATTTACTGGTCTCTGCATGCATCTTTTACAGATTCTAGATGTCAAATAATGGGATTGTTGGAAAAGATGAATCGCCTCAAATTGCGATTCTGAGCCAATAAAAATAAGACTCATGAAAGCGACTCTAAACACCTCTTAAAGCTTCTCTGAGAACCGCCAAAAAGACCCTTGAAAAAAAATGAATTGCTGCAAAACCCAGTGTCAAATTATGCAAAACCCAGTGGCAAGCTACACTACACAAGCTACATACATACAACTTGGCTGGGGAACTTGGATTCGAACCAAGATTGACGGAGTCAGAGTCCGCTGTTCTACCATTAAACTATTCCCCAGTAGATGAATGTCGCCACTTTTAGCAGATTTTATAGTGTAGGCAAGCGCAAAAAGGATCTTTATGGTTCTTGATTAAGAGAGAGCCGTTTACCGATAATAAAGGGCAATGGGTATGTCGTCGATTGTTTCAATTTTAATATTCATATCATAAATGTCTTTAAGAATTTCTGGTTGCATGATTTCTTTTGGTGTTCCACAATAAGCCGCTTTTCCATTTTTGAGTGCAACGATCATATCTGAATAAGATGATGCGAAATTAATATCATGCATAACGATAAGAACAGTTTTTTTGAGTTCATCGGCTGTGCGGCGTAATTGTTTCATCATGGAAAAGGAATGCTTCATATCTAAATTGTTTAATGGTTCATCTAATAGGAGATAATCAGTATCTTGACAAATGACCATTGCGATAAAAGCTCGTTGGCGTTGTCCACCGGAAAGCTCATCCAAAAAGCAGTCTTTTAGATCCTGTAAGTCAAGATATCGGAGCGCACTGTCAATGAATTGTTTATCTTCGTTATTATACCAGCCCTTTGAGTAAGGATAACGTCCGAAACTTACTAAGTCATAGACGGTTAAACGAAAGGATAAAGGATTATCTTGACGCAGGATTGAGAGTTTCTGCGCCAAACTATCGTGAGGCATTTTATCAATATCAAAGCCATCAATGTAAATTGATCCTTTATGGTGCGGTAAAAGACGTCTTATCAGCATCAAAAGAGTTGATTTCCCTGAACCATTGGGACCAATGAGAGAAATAATTCCTCCTTTGGGGAGACGAAGACATAAATCATCGATAATCAACCTCGCTCCATAAGTCTTGGAAAGATGATTGATTTCAATCATTTTAGTTTTCCCTTCATCAGTAATATTAAGAAGACAGTTCCACCACAAAATTCAATAATAAAACTCAAACGTCCTGCCATATTGAAAATTTGTTCTAAAATAAATTGTCCACCAACCAAACAAATTATAGCCAATAATATTGCAATTGGCACAATGAAAGCATGTTTTGCTTGAGGGGAAAGTTCATAGGAAAGGTTGGCAACTAACAGCCCAAAAAAGGTAACAGGTCCTACCAATGCTGTGGAAATGGAGACGAGAATAGAAACCAATATAAGAATAGTTGTAGCGCTTTTGTGATAATCAACTCCAAGGTTGATTGCGTTTTCGCGTCCTAAAGCAAGAATATCAAGAAGATGACGTGAACGCCATCCAATCAGACTTACAATGAAGATAATGATTGTGGCAAAGCTTAGCAAGGATGTATTAAATTTGTTAAAATTTGCAAACATAATGTCAGTTAAATACATCATTTGGTCCGGATTTAACTGTAATTGCATGAACATGCGTAAACTGAAAAAAAATCCTCCTAAAATAACACCAATCAAAAGAGTTAAATGAAGACTTTTTATGTTGTCTGAAAAGAGCCAGCGAAAAAGGCTTATTGAAAAAAAAATGAGAATGAGAGCTTCAAAAACGAACTGTCCTTCTTGGCTCAAAAAAGGCAAAGAAAGAGAGCCTAAAAAATACATTATGATAGTTTTTATTAAAATATAAAGTTGATCAAATCCCATAATAGAAGGTGTAAGAAGACGATTGTTAACAATTGTTTGAAATAAAACAGTAGAAACGGTAATTGCATATGCAATAACAACAAGAGAGACAAGTTTTGTGAGACGAAATGTCCACGTATAGATGTTTATATTCCATGTCATATAAAGAATGGTTACAGTACACGCCATTACGATAAGCGTTGCGAGGATAATTGTTGTTGCCTTCTTTTTATCCAAGACGCTTTCTCCATCGTAAAAGCAATATAATAAAAATAAAGCTACCAATAATCCCCATCATGGTGCTAATGGGAATTTCAAGAGAAGAATGAATTATCCGCCCTAAGAGATCACAGATCAAAACCAATCCTGCACCACTGATTGCAACCCAAGGAGCAGTATGGCGCATATTGTCACCCCTGAAATTTGAAACAAGATTTGGAATAATTAGTCCAACAAAGGGAATTCGACCGACTGTACAGACGATAACAGCGGTGATCGATGCGACAATAAAAAGACCAAAGAACATGACAGTACGATAATTCAGTCCAAGATTGTTGGCTAAATCTTCTCCTAGACCAGCTACTGTAAAGCGGTCAGCGGTAAAATAAGCAAGAATGCAGAGAGGAAGAGAGAACCATAAAATTTCATATTTTCCCTCAAGAATCATCGCAAAGCTGCCAAATAAATAAGCTTGAAGAGAAGGGAGCAGCATTTCATGATCAGCAATAGCATTGGTTAAGGAGCCAATAACATATCCTAGCATAATTCCTGTCAGTGGCACAATGAGGGCAGATTTTAAAGGAATTTGGCGCAATAAAAACATAAAAAGTAACGTACCAATCATGGCAAAAATTGTAGCAACAATCATTTTTCCAAGCACAGGGATGTCAGGGTGAAAAATCATAACAAAAAGAATGCCGAGAGAAGCAGATTCAACAGTTCCAGCAGTCGACGGTTCGACAAAGCGATTGCGTGCAAGGAGTTGCATAATCATACCTGAAAGGGCGAGTGCTGCCCCTACCAAAAGTACCGAAATTGTACGAGGGATGCGTGTTTGCCAAAAAATAAGCCAAGCATGTGGATCATTTGATAATAAATCAGAAGGCGTTACATCTGAATAACCAACAAAAATACTAAGAACAGACAGTAGAATAAGAACTATGACGGCTATCGAGTAATTTTTCACGTTAAATTATTTTCCAACAAAGAAAGCAAAGGCCCTTTATAAACAGCCTTTGCTCCTAAATTTTATTTTCATGACAAGCTAATTATTTTTGGCAAGTCATTTTGGTGTTTATTTGCCTTTTGTAAAGGCTTCTCTAATTTGTTGTGCCGTTTCGTTAAGTCCAGTTAGACCGCCACTTGCTCGGTACCAGCTCCAAGAATCCAGATAAATAATCTGGTCCTTTTTGCCAGCTGTTGTGCGTTTAACAAGTTCATTATTGAGCAATTGTTCTGCAGATTGTCCTTCTCGTCCGATCGCTGCATCTCGATCTATAACCAACAACCAATCAGGATTGGTTTCAAGAATAAATTCAGGGGAAATGAGTTGTCCATGTTTTTGCACAGTAAGTTTATCGGTTGCAGGGACAATGCCAAATGATGAATGGAAAATATCAAAACGTGACTTTGGACCCAAAGCACTGATCTTTCCACCAGAGGTCATAAGAACGAGTCCTGTACCTTTTCCTTTGGTACTCTCACGAACCTTTGCTAAATTTTCATCGAGTTTCACAATTTCTTCTTTTGCTTCCTTTTCTTTCCCAAAGATTTTTCCAAGAATAGTCACATTCCTTTTAATATCGTCAAGAGAGCTTTCATTGCTTACTGTGAGATCAATCGTTGGAGCGATTTTAGATAAATCTTGATACTTGGCTTGAGTCCGCGAGGAAATAATGATTAAGCCAGGTTGAAGAGTAGCAATTTTTTCGTAATCTGGCTCAAAGAGAGTGCCAATTTTTTCATATTTTGCATCATTAAACTGCTGCAGATATGCAGGTTTCTTTCCTTCGGGAATACCCACAACTGCCTTGATACCGAGGCGATTCATGTTATCAAGCGTTGCAAGATCAAAGACAACAACCTTTTGAGGAGAGGTGGAAACGGAGGTCGTTCCTGAAACATGATCGATTGTTATCTTAGCATCAATGTTTGTCTTTGCCTGTGAAAATGTTGTAAAGCTTATTACAACAATCAAGGTGGCAACTGCCCATTTTAGATATTTTGTTATCATTATCTCATCCTTTTCTCAAAATTATAAAGGGTTTCCTTAAAAAGCTTAACTGAGGCATTTTTATGTACAAGATTATACACAAAACGATAAATTAATTTATTGCATTATGTTGTAAAATAGATTGATATATGTTACAAATTGGATATTTAACTATTTTCGCTCAATTCTAGTACTTTTGCAAACAATATTTGGAAAGTTTGACATATGATTAACGTATTTAAAAATCGCACGCGTTTGTGCGCTGTTACAACAAGCGTTTTCTTCTTTTTACAAGGTGTGGATGCTTCTGTGGGGTATAGTTCTTATCCTTCAACGTCCTCATTTCCCACATCTCCATTTCAATTTGGCTCGTCACTTGTGCCTTCAGGTGGAGGCTCCCTTGGGTATGGTGGATATCCGTACGGGTATGGTGGATATCCGTCTGGGACTGGTGAAAATGTAGGTTACATGACATCTCAAACACCACATCAACCACCACTTAGAGTAGAGAATGGTGGAAGAGCACAGGCGCGTGTGTCTGTTCCAAAGCAATCTACGTTTGTTTGTCGTGCTCTTAATAAGAATAGTGCTTTTAGTGCTCCTGGCACTATACGTACTGTTGTGGGCGGGAATGGTTTTTCGGTGCCAAACGGTGGATTGCGTGTAAATGCGCCAGCCGGTGTGGCAGGTCCCGCTATACCAAATGGTGCAGCGGCGCTAGATGGTGGGTTAAGCTCGAATGAGGCAAGTGTAGGGGTGCCAGGTACAGTTGGGGTGCCGGGTGTAGGCGGGGTGCCAGGTGTAGGCGGGGTGCCAGGTACAGGCGGGGTGCCAGGTGGTGCGATAAGAACGCCAAGGGCAGGAAAAGCAGAAGGGAGTTTATTAGCAGCTGTTCCAGGTGTTCCAGGTGGAGCAAATTGGGGTGCTTTGGCTACAGAGCGAGATACAGCAACAACGAGTGGGCCCGGAGTAAATTTGCCAGATTCGGGAATTCCTCCGGTTCCAGGTTCTCCAGGTAACATACCTACTGGAGATTTACCAGATCTAACAGATGCATTTAGAAATAGCAGAGCTGATGCATCTTCTATTGCAGGGGTTCCAGGTTCTGTGCTGAATACTATATTAGGTGCTGATGCATCAGATAATAAGATGCCTGGTATAGCTAGAAATCTTGTACCAGGTGATGCAGCTATGGGTGGTGCAGCTATGCTTGTATCAGGTCGAGGATTGTTTGAATCTTTCAATGGTATAGATAATGAGGGAGTACTCTATGGTGATCAGCTGGTATATGGATCTATTTCCTGTAGGCAAAGTGGAGTATATACACTAACGAATAGTGCTATTATGGCGGATGATGGTGGAACTGCTGTATATGTAAGTCCGGTTATTGAGAATCGAGGACGAGGTAAAGGAAGAAAAAACCAAGAGTCACCACTATCGCCTGAAGATCGAATAGTTGTTAATTTGGAAGATGTGTTGATTGGGAACGCAGAGGGGATATTAGATCTTTCTGACGACATGAAGATGCAAAATGTTGTTAATTTAGCTCTTATGGATTCAAGTTCTATTAATCCGAATGGTCAGGATAATAATGTTGCTGTGTGGGTAAATGGTGCAGGTGGAACAAAAGCAGAAGTTAATTTAAGGAACTCAAATATTAAGGGTTTTTTTATTGGGCTTGAAGCTGAAAACACTGGATTGATCCGTATGACAGGAGGGGATATCAGTAGGGTTCATGTTGGCGCTGTTTCTAGAAATGGTGGGGATATTTTCTTGGAGAATGTAAATATTGATGCTCGAAAAATAGGTCTGTTGAGTTTTGCAAACTCTATTATAGGGATGAAGTCTGGAGCAATTACTGTAGCGGAAGGAGGAATGGCGGTAAAGGCTGCAGAAGGAGGAATGGTTCAATTAAATCGGGTTTCTATTAAGATTGCTGAGAAAAAACAATCTGGGGATAATAATGCTGATTCTAAGGAAGGAAGTGTGGCTTTATTGACGCGTGGAGGTGTTGTTTCCTTTAAAAATGGGAGGGTTGAAGGTTCCGATACTGTTGTATTGTGGGTAAGTGATGATTTTAAAAATCCTTTTCCTGGGATTTTGGATCTTGGGCAGTTCGAAGTTATTGATTATGGTGATTACAGTGATTTGATCAAGGCAACAGGAGAGCAGTTAAGTGTTGGTCGTGTTACGCGACAGACTGGTGTTAGTTCTGAAGGGCAGGACAACACTCTTGATGGTGATTCTGATCTCGATAGTGATGATAGTGGTTCTGCTGATAATTTTTTTACTATTGAGACTCGTTCCTTTGATGAATTCGAAAATGGTGAATTCGACAGTATATACCCTGATGGATTGTCTGATATTGCAGATGATCGTGGTGGATTGTTTGATGTTGCAGATGATGGGGACTATAATGATATTTTTTCCACGTATGCGGAGGTTTCATCTGCTATAAAGAATTTAGAGATTGATCCAGAATCTGAAGGTGTTAATGAAGCCTTTAGAGCTTCCAATTTAATGGTTTCTGATATTCAAAACTCAATTCTTAACGTGACAGGTAATTCTTATGGTATATACTTTGATAAAGATTTGCGTTCGCGTGGAGACAAAAAAAGTGAACAAAATGCACAGCGAGATGCAAAAAAGGGGAGAAAAAGAAATAATAAAAGTAGATCGCATGCAGTTCTTTTAAAAGAATCTACTCTCAGAGTTCCCGATGGTGTTGCCATTTATGGTGAAAATTTGAGAGGTTATGTCGTTGTAAAAGATGAATCAACTGTTTCGGGTGGGTTACTATTGAAAACTGAAGCAGGGGCAGATTTGTCGGTTGTTGTTGATGATTCTATAATTATGGGTGCTGCGCGTGTTGAGAAAAATTCTCATGCGAAGCTCTTTTTGTCTGGAGGATCGGAGTGGTATGTAACAAAGAGTTTATATAATGGTTTAGAAGATTCAGATCCGCAGTGTGTGGATTCATGTGTTTCATCTGTGAAACTTTCAAAGAGTAATATTAGATTTTTTACTTCTTCAAAGAGAAGTAATACTGAAAATGAGGACACTGAAGGAGGTGTTGAGTATCGAACTCTTCGTATTGGAAATGGAGAAGGCACAGTTTACAGTGCGGATGAGAATGGGGATTCGAGGATTTATTTCAATGCGAATCTGATACCTAGTAATGCGGATAGTACTCAAGTATCTGATAGACTATTGATTCATGGTGATGTTTCCGGAAAAACTAAGGTGCATGTAAATCCTATTTCAGATGATGTATCATCAAAACCGAATGAATCCCAGGAAATACCTTACAGTGTTTCACTTATTCAGGTTTTTGGAAAGGCAGCAAAGGATTCTTTTACACTACAAGGTGATTATATTACACTAGACGGATTACCTTATCAGTATGTTCTTCGTGCTTATGGGCCAAGTATTCCTCCGCACATGCAGTATTTTGATAAGAAATTAATTGTAGGAAGTAACGAAGTTTGGGATTTTCGTTTAGAAAACCAGTATGTTGTACCTCTTGTTTCTGGGTATACTACTGCCACTAATTTTAAGATTACTGTTCCTCAAAAACCTCGTAGGAAGAGTTCTCAGGCTGAAATTCGTGGTGATGTTGGTGGAGAAAATGCTGAAGTTGAGCAGCTTCCTGTTCCCACGTCTGCTGAAAATTCTGTAGCTAGGGCTCCTGCTCGAGGTGATTCACTTGGCAGATCTGAGCTATCTGAAGATTTATTTGAAGAATCTGAAGAACAAGTGGAAGAATATGAGCTAGGAGAACACGGACTATCTGCAGAATATGATATTGAAGGATATGAGCCTGAAGGATCTGAAACAACAGTGTTTGTTCCTTTAAGCGGTACACCTTCTAACATTTCTGCTGCTTCTAATAACTCTGGGGCTAGAGGGCGTGTTTTATATTCTACACTTACGAGATCTGATACAGATGATATTTCTATAGTACCAGCTCCTTCAGGCTCTGTAGCTCCTACTTCTGTTGCTAGGTCTGAGACATCTGAGCCTATAAAGAATATTTCTTTATCCGGTGGATCCATTGTTACTTTTACTCTCTCTAAGGAGCCTGCACCTATAATTTCATCTGCATCCATCAAAAAGTCTACCGCTTCTACAGGGGATTCTTCTTCAGAGGTTGCGACTTCTATGGATACTAGAGGTTCTGGAAATTCTAATGTATCTTCTATTAAATCTGTTACGCGGGCTGATGACGTTGAAGCTGTTACACGTAGTGACAATGCTGATATTAAAATTGTTTCTTCTCAGTGTAATAATACGGCGTCAAGTGGTACGAAGAAATCATCTACTCCCTATTTATGCAATGATGGTGCAGCACATAAGATAGAAAATCTTACGCTGATGGCAAATGATAAGAACCAGCATTCTATGCATGTAAAAAACCAGAATACAATTGTTGAGTTAGCGGGGGCTACTATTAGTGGTGCGTATCCTTCTGAAAATGGCAGTAATCTTGATCTTACTAAATTAATAGCTGTGAGTGCTGTACTTGCGGATGAAGGTGCAAAGGTTGTTTTAAACAAAAATTCAAAAGTGCAATCTTCTCTGATAGGACTTGAGGCACAAAGAGGTGGAAAAGTCAAGATGGATGATGGAACAGTCAATGTTCAGTTTGTGGGCGCTTTGGCAGGTTCTGGGTCTTCTGTTGAATTAAGTAATACGAGAATTAATGTGGTGGGCGATTTAGCTGTCGCTGGTCTGGCTAGTAACGCTGGTGAAATAACCATGAAATCTGGGCAGATTATTTTAAAAAGGGGAGTGGCTGTTAGGTCAGAATCGGGCGGAAATGTTAAATTAGACAATGTTAACATTACGGTAAAAAAAGAAAACAATAAGCTGGATTCTGCAGAGAGGTTTGGGAGTGCAGCTTTCTTGTTGAGTGATAATGGTTCTGTTGATTTTACGAATGGGAATGTTGTTACTGATACCAATGCTTTGTGGGTTAGGGATACTTATGACACAGGTGAGGTCGGCGCTTCTAGGAGAAAGGGGGAATCTGATGCTCGTTCCTCTATCAATCGGGCTAATATCGAGTTTTCTACTGTTAAGGTAGAAGGTGATAAATCTTATGGTATATATTTTGATGGAGCAGGACGGAAAGGAGTAGAAAAACGGAATCAAAATAAAAACTTAGGAGAAACCGTATTACAAACGTCAATGGAACACTCTGGAGGAAAGAGTGTTGTTAAGCGAAATGCTGTATCTTTACAGGAAAAAGCACCTATAGGTATAACGGGAGAAGTTTTGTTGAAGAAAACTGATTTTGAAGTGCTAAACGGTGTGGCTATTTATGGTAATAGTTCTAGTGGTCGTGTTTCCTTAGAAAACGAAACAACTCTTACTGGTGATTTGCTATTAAAAGCTGAAAATAATTCTAATATACTGGTTTCAGCTAATAACTCTGCTATTGTTGGTGGAGCATGGGTTCATAAAGGCTCTTATGCTCAATTAGAATTGATTAATGGATCACAGTGGCTTTTGAAAAGAAGTGCACAGAAGTATAGAGAAGTTCCAGATTCAGAATGCAGGGATTCATGCGTTTCTTCTATAAGCCTTGTCAATAGTCGTATAGAGTTTATGCCTTCGGAAACTGAGACGTTGAAGTACCAAACACTTCGCATTGGAGAAGGAAAAGGTGTTGTCTACAAAGCAGAAGGCAATGCTTCAATTCACCTCAATGCACATTTAAACCCCGATGATCCAAGTGATAATCAAGTAACCGATCGCCTTGTAATTCATGGTGATGTTGAAGGAAAAACGAGAGTGTTTGTGCTAGGTGTTTCCAGCAAAGTGAGAGACGAAAAGGATAATAAGCAAAGTCCTCATAGTGTTTCTGTTATTCAGGTTTACGGAAAGGCAGCAAAGGATTCTTTCCAACTCGATGGTAATTATGTTGCGTTGAAGAATTCACCTTACAAATATACTCTTCGCGCTTATGCACCAGAAGCCACTTCAAAACAGGAGCATGTTCAGCAGAAGTTTATGAAGGATGGTGGAGAATTTTGGAATTTCCGTCTAGAAAATCAATATGTTAAGTCTTCGCCTACAGTTGGATTTGTGCTTCCTGAACAAGTTGTAAAATCTGTTGTTCCGCAAGTTCCGACTTACTTGCTCTTACCAAATAGTGTATTCCATGCCGGTTTAATGGATATTAGCAATCAAAACAAACAGTTGGAGTCATTGCGGGCTACTTCCAATGGAATGGTAGAAATTCGCGAAAACCCTGCTTTATATTTGCGCGGCTATGGTGGAAGTTACCGTTATGTCTCAGACTTATCCGCACTTGAGTATGGTTACAAAGGTGATCTTACCTATAATGGTGTAGAGGCAGGTGTTTTGTTGCAAACAATCGAAAATGCTGACAGTGCTCTGTCCTTTGGAGTTATGGGCTCTTATGGAAAGCTTTCTCTACAACCTGTGGATGTTAAACAAAGCCAAGAAAGTGCATTTGATAAATGGACTGCTACAGCATATGGCAGCATGCAGCATAGTGCGGGCTTCTATGTGGATGGTCTTCTTTCCTATGGTCTGTTCAAAGGCGATGTTCTCACCCTTGCACGAGGAAAAACAGCAACTTTAAAGGGCAATCCTTTCACTGCCTCCTTGATTGGTGGTAAAGCGTTTACAACAGGATATAAAGGTTTTGTTGTTGATCCGCAGGTTCAGGTTGTTTATCAACATATTCAGTTTGATAAGGCTCATGATGTTGACGGCTTTGACATTGAATTAGGAAAACTTGATCAATGGGTAGCACGTGTTGGTGGGCGTTTGATTAAGACACCTACAGGACTTGAAGGAGTGAATGCTATTTCCTTCTATGGTAAGCTTTATCTTGCTCATGGTTTTGAAGGCAAAAAATCTGTGCATTTCAAAGATGCTTTCCAGTTAGGTGCTTTTGGTTCTTCTCTAGAAGCCGGATTGGGCTTTAATGCCAAATTATCTAAGCAGTTTGCGCTTCACGGTGATGTTGTGTATCAGCATAAGCTCAATAAGGCTGGTTTTTCTGGAGCTAGTTTTTCTGGAGGAGTGCGCTATCAGTTTTAGAATAAGGTACAATACATCCTTTAGTAAAGGCAGCACAATGTGCTGCCTTTTCTTTTTCTTGCATTGATTTATCAAAAAATTGCTCTTTGTTATATAATTATGAGCGAAAAAAGTTATGATCGGCTTTTTTGTTTTGTGTATGAGAACTCTTTATGACTGTATCATTTCTTTTTATCCTAAAATGCGTTTCTAAAATTTTTTCTGATAAAATCCGATATGATAACAGGCTTTTAAGAGCTTTTTAATGATAGAAAAGCCCAATGCTTGTGCATGAAACTCTGCCTGATTTTATTTTATCCGCTATGATATTTTATGTTTCCTTAATCTCATTTTTAAATTCATCTTTTTTGATTTTATAATTTTTTTCACGTGCATCTTTTGTCAGTCTTTCAAATTTCACAAGGATAGAGAGTGAAGTTTATTAATTACACGCTATAGTTTTGTTTTTGCTTTACACGAAACACAGAATGCATTATACACCTATAAAGTGTAGTTGGTAATTATTCTCTTACAGGTGGTGATTGTTTTGTATTCAGATTCTCCACCAATTTTATTTGGATAATTCATTGCACGGGTCAACTGAGCAGTAGATGCGTCCTTTGTTTACACCTTTTTGTCTTTTGAGGTGGGTGGGGTGTTTTTACCAGTGCTTTTATTTTCAATGAGAGGGGAAGCAAAGTTTCGAGGGAACTATGATTAAAATGTTTAGAAATCATCTGTTTTTATATACGGCCGCAACGGCTATCCTTTCGTTGTTACAAAATGGAACGGTGGTTGGTGCAAGTGTAGAGAGATCTGGTCAACCTTTTTATAAAATTACCGTTACTCCTACGACTAGTGGTACTTCCTCTGATCTACCTAAAAGACTTACTGTTATTCCTTCTAATAGTGTTTTAGGATTAGGAGGATTGGGCGGTTATCGCAAATTTAGCGGTATATTGAATGGGAGTCGCGATAGTAGCAATCTTCTCAGAGGAGAGGAAGGGGATTATGGTGGTACATATGTTCCTACATATAATAGCTGGGGTGGTGGGTATGGGCAAAATCTTAGTGGTAGAAGAGATGATCCTCTTAGCGGAGAAGGTGGGGACAATGCTGGTAATAAATATGTTTACAAAAATCACTCTAATGGGAAGTTGATGCTCTATAATGGTGCTTATTATATATGTGATAACTGTACAGAGGACAAAATTGACAATAAGTCTTATAAGATAACGAATACTTCTGATAATCGTACTGCTATAACAGTAAAGGGGATGAGTGCAAAAGTTACAGGGAACAATGTAACTGTTAGAAGTGAAGTTTCAGATAAGCCTTTTACATATGGAGTCTCTGTATCAGATAATGGAAAAATTGTTTTAAAATCGCCAAATATCAAGAATGTAAATACAGCTCTTCATGTTAGTGACGGGATAATTGAGGTACATCAGGGCGTTATTGAGAAAAGTCAGAAAGCTGTCGAGGCAACGGGGAATTCATTTGTTCTTTTAGAGGATACAACAATTAAGACGAGTGGTGGGAAGGCGAGTCTTTTGAGTTATAGCCGTTCAGAAGTTTGGATGGGAGATGGGGCAATTGATTTTGCGGATAGTCATGGGGCTTCTTCGACGTTAGGTGGGGAGATAAATCTTGATGGTGTTAAGATGACTGGAAAGGGGAGTAGAGGTAAAAATTATGCGGCTTTGCATACGGATGTGGGCGGGCCTATTGATTTTAAAAATGGGGTTATTGATGTTACTGATGCCCACGGCATATTATCAGAAAATACTGTAGCTACCCCTAATTCGATTTTGTCGTTTGAAGCTTTATTGGATAATGTTGAGGTAGCTGAGGACAATTCAGGTAATGTTGATGCAACTGAGGTCAATATTGAATCTTCTTCTGTTACAGTGCAGGGTAAAGGATCTTATGGTATATATTTTAAAGGAGAAAAACCATGGGAGGAATTCGAGCAAGAAGAGGATTCAAAGGATAAGAAAACTCCAGGAAGATTGGAAGTTGTTAATTTGCAGAGAACGATGTTTTCAGTTTTAGATGATGCGGCTATTTATAGTACCGACAAAACTTTTGGTGTTGTTGGTTTAACACAAAGTACTTTGAGTTCAGGAAATTTGTTGTTAAAAGCTGAAAAAGGTGCCTCGGTAAAAGTTTTAGCGAATGCTTCTACCCTTGAAGGAGGGACCTATGTCGATGAGGTTTCTACTGCTGAACTTTATTTGGGCGGTGATTCGACATGGATTTTAAAGCAAAGGCAACAAAGGAATTCCCACGAGTCAGATCTTTCCAACGACTTCTCTCTCTCATTAGTAAGCCTGATGGATAGTTCTATTAATTTTAAAAAACTGAAATCTGCTCCGGTTTACGATTATCAAACACTTAATATTGGACAAGGAACGGGTGAGGTTTATAAGGCACAGGGTGATGCACAGATTTACCTTAATACATATCTAAATGAGGGTGGCTCTCTTAATAATCAAAAGACTGATCGTGTTTTGATTTATGGGGATGCCTCTGGAAGAACGACAGTTCATGTTCGTAGTATGCCAGGAAGTCCAGGGGGATCTACAGGAAATGGTGGAAATGAACAAGGAATCTCAATTATTCAGGTTTCTGGAAAGGCAAGTCAAGATTCTTTTCAGTTAAACGGTGGTTATGTTGCTCTGAAAGATTCACCTTATCAATATAGGCTTTATGCTTATGGGCCGCAATCTTCTTTAGGGCCAGCAAGTTCTGCTCAAAGATTAGTGAAAGGAAATGAAGGCTTTTGGGATTTTCGTCTCGAAAATGGATATATTGATTCTGATGTTAAACCTGCTCCTGAACCAGCGCCGGCTCCGGCTCCGGCTCCTGATCCCATTCCTGGGCCAACACCTCCTCCAGGACCTGGCCCTGATCCTAGTCCAGTACCTCCTCTAAGACCAGACTTGGAACCGCATCCTAAACCAAGTGTTAAGGCTGTTGTTCCACAAGTTCCGACTTATCTGCTTTTACCAAATGCTTTATTTCAAGCAGGTTTGATGAATATTGACAATCAAAATAAGCGGTTAGAGGTTTTGAGAATTGCTTCTGGTGGATTGTTGGAAAGTGATGAAAAACCTGCCTTTTTTGTGCACGGTTATGGTGGTAGTCATCGTTATGTTTCAAACCTTTCTGCGCTTGAATATGGTTATGGAGGTGAGGTTGATTATAATGCCATTGAAGCTGGTGTGCTGCTGCAAACAATTGAAAATGTATATGGCACTGCTTCTTTTGGGGTTATAGGATCTTATGAGAGATTTTCTCTGCAGCCCTTAGATGTTGAACAAAGTCAAAAAAGTGCATTTAATAAATGGTCAGTTACGGCATATGGCGGTGTGCAACATGATGCAGGTTTCTATGTGGATGGACTTTTCTCCTATGGTTTATTCAAAGGTGATGTTCTCACGCTTGCGCGGGGAAAGACAGCCACTTTAAAGGGCAAACCTTTCAGTGCTTCTTTGACTGCTGGTAAAGCATTTGTGATCGAGGATGAATGTCTTATTTTTGATCCGCAGCTTCAAGTTGTTTATCAGCATCTCCAGTTTGATAAGGCACGTGATATTGATAATTTTGACATTGAGATGGGAAAACTTAATCAATGGGTAGCACGTGTTGGTGGGCGCTTAACAAAAACCCTTACTGCAACGGATGAGGCGCGTGTTGTTTCTTTCTATGGTAAGATGCATCTTTCCCATGGTTTTGGAGGAAAGAAATTTGTGCATTTTAAAGATGCTTTCCAGTTGGGAAATTTGGGTTCTTCTCTAGAAACTGGATTAGGTTTTAATGCAAAATTATCGCCAAAGTTTGTACTTCACGGTGATGTCATTTATCAGCACAAACTGACCAAAGCGGGTTTTTCTGGAACAAGTTTTTCTGGAGGAGTGCGTTATCAGTTTTAGTTGACTCGTTTTAATCAATTATTTAAGGAGGCACAAAGCTATCTGCTTGTGCTTCCTTGTTTTTAGAATTTTTTACGAGCGTTTTTGAAGAGAGAGTTATTTAGCATATCTTAAATGCCTTCCCTACTTCAATTTTTTTAACTGGATGAGATTTCTGTTCAGTGGTTTCTAAATTTTTTATTTCATATTTACATAAAACACAAAACATATTAATTTTGCGTGCATTTTTGAACGATATGTATTAAAAGTATAAATGTCATTGGGTGCGATGCCTGCTTTTATAGAGTCTGAGAAAGAGTTTACGGTAGAATTATGGTCAAGATATTTAAAAGTCATCTCTCTTTGTGTGTTGTAACAACAGCTGTTTTTCTTTTCCTGCCCAATGCAAATGCAAGGGTACAAGCTGAGGCTGCTACTGAGGTGCGATCAAGCGCTGTTGTTAATGGTAAGATGCAAAATGATGCAAATAAATTTGCATGTGATAGCACGCTTTCATTTTATCAGTGTAATGATGGTAAATTACACTCTATTAGTGGAAAAACGTATCAGAAAACTGATGGAAAGGAAGATGGAACTGTTGCCATACAAGCATCTCAAGACGGAACGCGTATTAAAGGGGAGGATGTAACGATTAAGGATGCTTTAAATCCAGCGGATTCGGATAACAGCTTTTGGAAGTATGGTATCGTGGCCGATAATTCGGGATCCGTTCAGATAGAAAAGGGTATGATTGAGTTTACAAAGGGCGTTGCGGTTCAAATGAAAGATAGAGGGCTTATCACTTTGAAGGGGATGTCCATTATCGAAAAGGGTGAGAGGGTGATGCGTATAAGTGACCATAGTAAAAATTCAGCTTTTCAGACATCCGGAGAGGATGGTTATATCAGTTTTAAGGAAGGAGAAGTTAAGGTTTCTAATGCGCATGGTGTTTCATTTCAGGGAATTTTTGGCAATATTGATATTTTTAAGTCTACTGTTTTAGTGGAGGGGAATGCGTCTTATGGATTGCATTTTTTTGGTGAGCAAGAGCGCACATATAATTACAAAGATAAAGAGAAAGAGAAGGTGTATACTTTCTTCGGCGAAACTGGTCAATTATTCGGCAGTTTGCCGGAAGGGGACTTGCCTAAACGAGGAAGTGTTCATTTGTACGAGACTGTTTTAAAAGTTCCAAATAGTGTGGTTATTTATAGTAGAGAATCTGGTGCGCTTGTTAAAGCCCTATATAATTCTGAACTTTCTGGAGATTTATTGTTAAAGGCTGAAGAGGGGGCTTTTGTGAAGGTTGCAGCTATGTATGCTTCTACACTTGTAGGGGGGGCTCATGTTGATGAAAGTTCTCATGCTGAGTTTCGGTTAACAAAAGGGGCAAAATGGACTTTAACGCGACCCAAAAATAAAAGTTTGCACGATTCTGTTCCTTCTCGCTCTATAGGTGATTCATCAATTTCGTTGTTACATCTTATTGATAGTTCTCTTATTTTTGAACAACCAAAGTCCAGCGAAGCTGGGAATTATCAAACACTCCGCATTGGAAAAGGATCGGGTGTCGTTTATAAGGCGCAAGGTGATGCGCATTTTTATCTCAATACATATTTGGATAAAGGGGGCGCTCTTAAAGATCAAAAAACTGATCGTCTTTTAATCTATGGGGATATTGACGGAAAAACAACCGTCCATGTACAAAGCATGCCAGGGAGCCCTGGAGGAGGTACAGGGGGGGGTGGAAACAATCAGGGGATCTCACTTATTCAGGTTTCTGGAAAAGCCGAGAAGGGCTCTTTTCAATTAGCGGGTGATTATATTGCGTTGGATAATTTGCCTTATCAATATGGGCTTTATGCTTATGGTCCAGGCTCTGATTTAGGCAGAGCAAATCCTGCTCAAAGATTGGTTGAAGGTCACGGTGAATTTTGGGATTTTCGTCTCGAAAATAGATATATTGATGCTCATACTCAATTGAATTCTGATCCTAGTTCTAGGCTTCGTCCTTCTCTTGAACCTCGTTTAGAACCAGAGATTAAGGCTGTTGTTCCGCAAGTTTCAACCTATCTTCTTTTGCCAAATAGCGTATTTCATGCCGGTTTAATGGATATTAGCAATCAAAACAAACAGTTGGAGGTATTACGGGCTACTTCCAGTGGAATGGTAGAAATTCATGAAAAGCCTGCCTCATTTGTGCGTGGCTATGGTGGGCGTTACCGTTATGTTTCAGACTTATCCGCACTTGAGTATGGTTACAAAGGTGATCTTACCTATAACGCTTTAGAGACAGGTCTTTTGCTGAAAACAATCGAAAATGCTGACAGTGCTCTATCCTTTGGAATTATGGGGTCTTATGGAAAGCTTTCTCTACAACCTGTGGATGTTAAACAAAGCCAAGAAAGTGCATTTGATAAATGGACTGCTACAGCATATGGCAGCATGCAACATGATGCAGGCTTCTATGTGGATGGACTTCTCTCCTATGGCTTGTTCAAAGGTGATGTTCTCACCCTTGCACGAGGAGAAACAGCAACCTTAAAGGGCAATCCTTTCACTGCCTCCTTGATTGGTGGTAAAGCGTTTGCAATGGGATATGAAGGTTTTGTTGTTGATCCGCAGGTTCAGGTTGTTTATCAACATATTCAGTTTGATAAGGCTCATGATGTTGATGGTTTTGATATTGAATTGGGAAAACTTGACAAATGGATGGTCCGTGTTGGTGGACGTTTGACGAAGATGTTGTCTGCCTCTGAGAGGGATCATGAGGCTTCCTTTTATGGAAAGCTGCATTTTACTCATGGTTTTGAAGGAAAGCAAACTGTGCATTTCAAAGATGCTTTTCAGTTGGGAGCTTTTGGTTCTTCTCTAGAAGCTGGAGTGGGTTTCAATGCCCGATTGTCTTCAAAGTTTGCCCTTCATGCTGATTTGGTTTATCAACACAAACTTACCAAGGCAGGCTTTTCTGGAGTTAGTTTTTCAGGCGGATTGCGCTATCACTTCTAGTTTGATCGTCTTTTAATCAATTCTTTAAAGAGCTATAAGTAGAGTTTATGGCTCTTTCTTTTTGTTAGTTGCTTTGGCTGGAAATTTTGAAAACAAATCTCTTCCATACCTTAAAAATACTGAAATGCTTCCTGGTTGCTTTGCTTTTTGTGATGATTTTTCCGATCTGTGTGCATTGATAAGCTGTTTTTGAAGAACTGGTTTTGGGGATGAATATGCCGTTATCTATATTTTCTGTGTCTTTTGAATAATGCATATTCTTTTGTAGCGCAAAGGGGAAAAAATTTGTCGTAAAATTATGATTAAAATATTTAAAAATCACCTCTCTTTCTGTCGTTTTATGATGGTTATTCTTTGTCTTTGTAAATAATGCAGATGCTGATGGTCAGCTTGCTTGGAAGAAGTAGTTTCCATAGTGCGAAAATGCTTCATTTTATCGATGTGGTGATGATAAAGAACAGGCAATTTTCAATAAAACTTATCCATGCACTGGTGAAAGCTCTGATTCAGCCATAGAGGTATTGGAGGAGGATATAGTCATTGGAGCAGACAGGATAATCATTAACGATATTGCGAATGCAAATGATCATTCAGGAAAAAGCTCTTGGGCAACAGCTGTACAAGTATTAACGCAGGAGCGTGTTTCTTTAATCAATTCCATCTTCAATAATATGTGTTGATTGATGTCGATGTTGATGAGGGAGAAGCTTTTGAGATGTGAGAGGGGCGATTAACGTAACTCGAACGGGGGTTAGGGTAGCTGGTAACTAATCTTTTATTCTTTTAAATAATTCAGAAATGAGGACAAGTGTTGATGCGATCAGTCTTTTTAGCCAATGCAGTGTGAAAATTGAAATGAAAGCGGGAAGGATTGATTTTACAAATGGTATTGGGGTTCAAACAGCAGGAAGTGGTAAAGTTGTTTTACATGGTGTTTTTTTACAGGAAGGAGAAGATGGCTAAGAAATACAAAGAGTCATTGCAAAAATACTTCTTTGTTTCTATGGGGTTGTTGGTGCTAATCATCGTTATACTTCGCTCTTTTTATCCTCGAATATGGTTATGGAGAGGCGCTTGGTTATCATACCATAGAGGCTGGAATTTTGCTGAAAAATATTGAAAGCGCATATAATATTACATTTTTTGAAGGGTTAGGGGGACAACATTCTTTGTAGCCTCGAGAGATCAAAAAAGCCAAGAAAATCATTTTATAAATGGAGAGCACAGCATACGGTAGGATACACCATGATATGGGCCTTTATATAGATGCTCTGTTATCTTATGATCTTTAATGGGGATGTATTCACTCTTGCACGGGATACGCCAATAGCATTAACAGCATTAGGAAGTGATCCCAGAATGGTCCCTTAACTGCTACTAAAGCATTTATGAGGGGGTGTAAAAGTTTAATTTTTGTTTAACGGATAAAGTTTTTCATCAAAATCTTCAGTTTTATAAGGTACATGATATTGATGGCTTTAACTGGGGAAGAATATATTATTTTTTACCATGGTAAAATTCATTTTATTTATGATTTTGGTGATAGAGAATTTATCATTTAGGAGATGCTTGCCAAGGACTCTGGGTCTTTTATAGAAACTGGATTTTGTGTTTGTGCACAACTGTCTCTAAAGATTATATTTCATAATGATGTGATCTATCAGCGTAAGCTTATCAAGGTTTGTTTTTCTAGACTACATTTTATGGTGGATTAAAATATCATTTTTAATCGTAGCTTTATATTTAATACATTCTTTGTGAAATTTATAAGAACAAACCGTGTCTTTGTTGTGTTGTTTTTTTGATTTTAACTTTACATATAATCCAAAACGAATTATTTAACCAAAACATAATCTGGCAATCAGGAGATGGTCGTCTTTGTTTTTTTATGAGGGGAATAGAAGAAAGTTTATAGTCAATGATAATAAAAATATTAAGATCTCATGTCTGTTTATGTGCTCTTACCACGTCCGTTTTTTTCTTTATCCATAATATAGATATTAAGGCACAAGATGCCTCTTCGTGTCATTCTCTTCAGTCGTCTTTATGTGGGGGTAGCGAAGTGCAAGGGGTTGTTGACGGGTCTTATAGAGATCTTGTTAATACGGGCTCTTTTGATGCTGTAATCATAAAAAAGTCTGAAAATATAGCTCTTAAGATGGAGAAACAGGCGGATTTAAAGTTGGGTGAAACGTTACAATTAAAAAAAGCGGGTTCCATTGTGTCAGAGGTGCTTGCGCAGCCAAAGATGGTAACTATTTTGGATAAGGTTTCGATAACTGGAAATGGCAAAAATACTGTTAATGGTAAGAAAGGGGATAGCCTTGGTAATGGCGTGAGCCAAGCAGTTTTTGGTGTGAAGCAAGGCGGTTCTCTTGTTGTTAAGGACAGTCAAGTGGAGGTCACTCATGTTTATGGTTTCGTGGGTGAGAGTGCACCAGCAGTTTTTGCTAATGATAGGTCTTCGTTAGAGTTGCTCAATATGTCTGAGGTTGTTGTTGAAAACTCAAAGATTACTATTAAGGGGCATGGAGCTCGAGGACTCTATTTTCAGGGAGGACTGTCAGATTATGAATATTTAGAGGGAGAGGTGCTTGCTAGGTTAGGGGATTTTCAGTTTAAGAAGAGCACTTTGCAAGTTCCGCATGGTATCGCTATTTATGTTGATGATGCGAGGAGAGTTCCTGTTATTAGGGCATCAGAGAAATCACGTATCGTTGCTGATTTGTTGTTAGAAGCTAAGAATCACTCTGCCGTCGGGATTGAAGCTGATGCTTCTTTTCTTGTCGGCGGAACACGTGTTGATAGCAGTTCTCATGCCGAATTTGAGTTATCTAATGGATCGCAATGGACTGTAACACCACGGAAAAAATATAAAGATTCACAATCTGCAGATTCATCCCTTCGTTTTATAAAGCTTACTGATAGCTCCATTTTTTTCAAAAAACCAGAAGATGGTCATTATCAGACACTTCATATCGGAAAATTAGGTGAGAGCCACTCAGATGATGTTTACGTTGCTAAGGGGAATGCACGTATTGTTGTCAATGCGTCTTTGGAGACAAGGGGCCAAAACAAGGGGATAAAAGCTGATAAAATTTTAATGTATGGTGGTGTCGATGGAACCACAAAAGTGCATGTCGTAGAAGTCTCAGGAGATTCAGAAAAAAGAAAGAATCTGAGCAAAGATGAGCAAAGAGATAGTCAGAGTGTTTCACTTATTCAGGTTTATGGAAAAGCGACGCAAGATTCTTTTAAATTAGCCAATGGTTACGTAGCACTTAGAGGAGCACCTTATCGATATCGTCTTACAGCTTATGGTCCAAGTTCCTCGTTTGGGAAAGCAAAAGAGGAAAATAGACTGGTTGGACAAGAGTCGATTGAGAATTATGGAGATTTTTGGGATTTTCGTCTTGAAGCTGAATATATACAGCGTTCTTCTCAGTTGAAAAAGAAGGTTGTTCGTCGGCGCGTTTCTCGTTCTATTGGAACCGGTTCTGAGGATTTTGTTCTTTATCCTGATCTAGGTGTGAGAGCGGTTGTTCCACAAGTTCCAACTTATCTCTTCTTGCCAAATGCTTTGTTTCAGGCTGGTTTAATGGATCTTAACAGTCAAAACAAACAGGTGGGGGTCTTACGTACTATTCTTGGAGGACTTTCGAAAAAGAGCGAGAATCCGCCTTTTTTTGTATGGGGTTATGGTGGAAGACATCGTTATGTTTCAGATCTTTCTGCGCTTGAATATGGCTTTGGAGGCAATTTAAATTATAATGCTGTAGAGGTAGGTCTTCCGCTCTCAACTGTTGAGAGTATGCATCATTCTACAAGCTTTGGAATTATGGGGACTTATGGGAAAATGTCTCTACAACCTCAGGATGTTATCCAGAGTAAAGAAAATACGTTTGATAAATGGTCTGTTACGGCATATGGTAATATACAGCAGGATACGGGCTTTTATCTCAATGGTCTTCTTTCCTATGGTGTTTTTAAGGGTGATGTTATGACCCTTGAAAGGGGGAAGACGGCAACATTGAAGGGAAATCCTTTCAATGCTTCATTCGTTGGTGGTAAGACATTTATAACAGAGTATAAAGATCTTATTTTTGATCCGCAAGTTCAGGTTATTTATCAAAATCTGCAATTTGATAAGACATCGGATATTGATGGTTTTGATATTGAAATGGGAAAACTTCATCAATGGGTGATGCGTGTTGGTGGCCGTTTAACTAAGACACTTGCTGCTTCCAAAGCAGAGCGCGTTATTTCTTTCAATGGAAAGCTTCATTTTGTCCATGGTTTTGGAGGAAAGCAATTTGTGCATTTCAAAGATAAATTTCCGTTAGGAGCTTTTGGTTCTTCGCTAGAAGTAGGAGCTGGTTTTAATGCCAAATTATCTTCAAAATTTGCACTTCATGGAGATATAAATTATCAGCATAGACTGACAAAAGCAGGGTTTTCTGGAGCAAGTTTCTCGGCTGGTCTTCGTTACTTGTTTTGACAAAGGATGAGAGGTCCTTTTCTCCGAAAGGCAGCAGGAAATGCTGCCTTTTTGTTTGTTAAAATCTCTTTTGTCTTCTCTACGGGTTCTTTTGTCTTGATGAAAAAGGGTGCAATCTAAGATTTTGGGGTGTGTGATTGAAAACGCTGTGTGAGTGTGTCTCTTTTTTTAAGAGGAAAAGGGTGGCCCCAACTGCTTGTGGAGGATTGTGCTGCTATTAGCTGTGATGGTTATTGCTATTTTCTTAAACAGAGATGTTGATGATACCACATTCACCGTTTTCGCTACCAAAGGCAAGATTGTGTCCCGTTTTATCCCAATTTAGCGCTGAAATAGCGCTTTTCCCGCAATCTTTTAGAAGAATTTCTTTTCTATCGTGAAAATGTGCACATAAAATCATTCCGTCATTAAAGCCTATTGCAACAATGTCTTCGCTTGGATGACAGGAAACGGTGCTGACCAGTGCATTGGCTCGCGTGCCCAGTTCTAGTGGTGCTTTACCCATGGGGCCATCTTTCGTATGAAAGGGCCAGACAATGGCTGCTGAGGCGCCTGATGTTGCGAGCCATTTTCCTTTTGCGCTCCAAGACCAGCTTTTGACCTTGCTTGGATAGCCACTCATGCGTAAATGTTGATTATCAGTAAGACGCCAGCCATGTAAGGCGTTTTCTTGCATGCTAGAAATCACATAGCGGTTGTCTGGTGAGAAGGTGACATCAAAGTGTGCCCCTTTCCATACCAGTGTGGTTGGAGGTGCTTGCGTGGAGAGCCAATGCAGGGTAACACCATTATAATGGGCAACGGCAAGGCGTAAACCCTTTGGAGCAAATGCAAGACCTTCTACACTGCGTTCATGCGTAAGTTCTTGTAGCCCATTACCGATATTTGCCACTGTTAAACGTGAGGAGGAATAAGCAAAAATTTTCCGTGGTCCAAAAGTAACCTTGTTTATCCATTTACCTTTTTGTTGCCCTAGGACTTCTGTATGACCATCTGCTGTTGTGTGACAGGCTTTTCCGTCTTCTCCACCAGTGATAATCGCTGTGTTATCGGAGGCAAAATGACTTGAAATTATTCCTTGGTGAATTTCAATGACTTGCGGGATTGGGTTTAAAAAAACAATGAGACCCTCTACTGAAACGAAAGTTGGTTTGTTGTCAATAAAACCGCAGGAAAGACAATAATTTTGAAGATTATAATGGGTGGTGCTTGGCATTATACCTCACTTATGCGCAATTTTCAAAACCAGTTTTCAATTTTTCGGCATCAAGGGTGCGGCCGATAAAAACAAGCCGGCTTTCCCGTTTTTCATCTTCACGCCATGGACGTTGATGCTGTCCTTCAAGAATCATGTGTATGCCTTGAATAACATAGCGATCATTATCTCCTTGAAAGGCAATAATTCCTTTTAAACGTAAAATATCAGGACCTTGTTGTTGCGTAACCTGTTGAATCCATGGAAAAAACTTTTCTGGTTGAAGCGTACCTGTTTTTAAACTTACAGAAGTAATTGTAATGTCGTGAATGGCGGATGGGTGGTGATGGTGATGATCATGATTGCAATCGGGACCACAGAGATGGTTGGCATGTTGGGGATCAAGAAAATGAGGATCACTCTCTAAAGTTCGTTGTAGATCAAAGGAACCAAGATTGAGAAGTTTCTCAAGAGGAATATTCGTGCGCTCTGTTGCATAAAGTACAGCTTGGGGATTAATCGCAAGAATAAGCGATTCAGCATGTGCACGTTCTTGTGCAGTGACAAGATCAATCTTATTTAAAAGAATGATATCAGAGAAGGCAATTTGATCTTCAGCTTCACGGCTCTTTTTAAGTTGAGAGGGGAGGTGTTTTGCATCAACCACTGCTATGACACTATCAAGAGCGGTCTTTTCTTGGACAGTATCATCCATGAAAAAAGTTTGTGCAACGGGAATAGGATCAGCAAGTCCTGTTGTCTCTATAATGATTGCATCAAAGCGGTGAGAGCGTTGTATGAGGCTTTCCAGAATACGAATAAGATCGCCGCGCACGGTACAGCAAACGCAGCCATTATTCATTTCATAAATTTCTTCGTCGGATTCCACGACAAGATCATTATCAATGCCAATTTCACCAAATTCATTGACAATAACTGCATAACGTTTGCCATGGTTTTCACTGAGAATGCGATTGAGAAGAGTGGTTTTTCCTGAGCCAAGATAACCTGTGAGAACTGTAACGGGAATTTTATGGGGCATATTTTGTTTTTTTTCCATGAGGGGTGCCTTTTATCGTAATGCGTTTATTTTAAATTTCTTGATATCATCAAGTAAATCACGAAGCCCACAAAGGACATGAGAGAAAATTGCTTCACCCGCTTGAGCTGTTGCTTCCCTTGCATTGCCTGCTGCTCCCTGTTGGTTAAGGTCACGCATTGTCCATCCAAAGGCATGAGGACCATAAGCACGTAAATATCGATAATGGGCAATCATATCAGCTTGCTTATTGTGAAAATTTTTTGCCTTCTCCATTTGCACTTTTTCTGGTGCTAAATAAAGCATTAAGGAGGTTTCAATAAATCCTCCATGAATATCAAGATGTTGTTGAGAGGGTGCCATTAAACCTTGCGGGAGGCCAAAACGACTCCAGCTGGTTGCGACGGCAAGCATGGCAAAACGTCGCCGTAATTCGGTAATAACAATGTTCATTAAAGGTGAATTGCCTCCATGGGCGTTGAGAAGAAGAAAACGTTTAATACCCTTATGGTAGCAGTTTTCACCAATCTTTATCCAGCGTTCGATCGCGTCAGAAAAGCTGAGCGTTTTTGAGCCTGTAACATCCATATGTTCAACGGAATAGCCAATTTTTTCAACAGGTAAGAGCGTGATATCAAATTGCTCTCTTGTTTGTAAGGTGAGGGCTTTTGCAAAAGCTTCAGCAATAATCCAGTCGGTTTCAAAGGGGAGGTGTTTTCCGTGATATTCGTGGGCGCCCAAGGGTAAAAGAGCAAGAAAAGGCGTATCGGATACCATAAACTCATTATCCAAAAGAGAAGTCAAAAAAATGTAAAGTGATCAGAAATTGAAGGTATTTTCCTTAATTTTAATCTATCTCCGGAAAAAATGCAAACAAGAGTATTTTCATGCATCAGAGTTAGAAAAGAGAAAATGAGTGCTTTGTTACAAACAGTGAAGAGACGCTTGAAACAATCTTTCAGTCTTTGCTGCAATATCGCTTTATCATTGTTTAAAGATGAGGTGTGTTTTGTGAAAATTGCCGATGAGACATCTGTTTTTGAAAAGCTAAGATTTGAGGATGATGAGCTTTATATTCTATTGACTCGTTTACAATTTTGCGACAGCTCTTGCGTTAAGAAGCTTCATAAGAAGCATTTTTATTGCTTTCTTCTCCGTGTTTTTATCCACACGCTCATCCCCCTTGTGATGTGCAAGGGGATGGTTTTAATTTCTTCACCATAGATAGGATTAAAATGAGAGACTCTTAACGATCTTCAGGATTTTCATTCAACAGGCAAAAGATTAATTATGATTATCAATCAATATCTTGCCTACTATAGAAGGCAAGTTTTCCTTTGAAAGGAAGGGGGCATGGGCGGCTGTTGCTATGAAAAAGAGAGTGATGAGAGAACTTAGATTTCAAATTAAAATTTTGCGAAGAGACTTTATGACATTTTATAGATGGTTGCATTAAAATGGTACAATGTTTTTTGATCCATACGACTTTTAAGAAGATCTTTGTCATTTTAGTAAATGACAAAGAAATTGAGAGAGTACGGTGGATTATTAAAGGAAGTTTAGTGAATGTGATGGGATTGAAGAGGTCTTTGCGTGTTCACTAAAAGAGATAATGATTTGGACGATTAAGATGCTTATAAGTATGGTTTTTTGTGAGGTAACCATTAAGAGAACAAACCAATTGGTTCTTTTATAAAGAAAGCCATGTTTTAATTTAAAGGTGAAGGGGATTGACCATTTTGGTAGTGTATCTTTACCAGAATAAGGATAAAGAGCGCTGGTAAAGAAAGTAAAGATAAAGGAAGAATGTTTTTCTGCCCTTTACATTTATAGTGATCTTTGTTGCTTTATCATCGGGAATATTTTTTGTTTTATATCTCAAATGACTTAAGATGTGTTTAATTTTTTCTTTTATAAAAATAAATCTTCTTATTTTTTGATGACAAAACATAAATGAACAATAGTCTTTATTTTTATTCGCTATAATTCTAAAACGTATAATAATTATTTCTTTTAATTTTTAGTCATTTATTTGATAAATTATTTTTTATGTTGCAAATTTGTATATTATGCTTTTTACTATTTACATTAAATACACAATGTATTATAATTTGTTCTGTAAATACGTAAATATATCATTTGTATAGAGCGATAAATAGATAAATTTTTGTTTTTATATCTGTAAGTATTCTTTCACTTTCTTCAGTGAAGTAAAAGAGGAGCAGAGAGGGCTGTAATTAAAGTATTTAGATCTCATATCTGTTTGTACATTCTAACAGGGTTTATTCTTCGTTTTGTACAAACTGTCGAGAGTTATGCGAACAGCACGAAGCTCGCTTTCAGGAAGGAGCACCTGTTGCTGCTATAGCAGCAACAGGAAAGAATGCAGGTATTGAGGCTATAAAGATGGCTGTTATTCGTGATGCTGAGGGGAAAGACGGATTTGCTTTTGGAAAAATATTTCTCTTTAAAGCGTTTTGGGGTGGTGTCGGTTTTATAATCTTTTTGTCTTCTTTACTAACGGGGGAATCTCATTGGTGCTGTAGCGTCCATTATAGGGTTATTTTTTTTATCACATAGGGTTGTTTTTATCGCTCATCGGAATTCCTCTCTTTTTGGTGTATTTTGTTGATCATTCGTGGAGAAAAGGTCTCTTTGGAGAAGCATTTGTACTGATCTGAAGAGAGGGATGAAATATATATGAGCTGTTCTATAGATATACGAGTGGAAGATTTAAAATCATTCAGGAGTTATTTTCAAAGGGTAGAGTCTGCTATTTTTTGCAGCTTATCATGATTTTATAAGTAAAAAGGTTGAGAAGAGTTCGTTTATAGACTTGTAGAGGAAAGACAATTCAGTAATGTGTCTTGTTTTGTACGAAGGCGTGCAATCCACTGATCCTCACGAATAGCGGTATTATGGACTGTAATGAGTTCATTTTTTTTGATTTCAGCGGTCACTGTTGCTTTTTCCAAAAGTCCACAGGGAATGGCTTGGTGCGTGCGCGCTTCTACCTTGTTCATGATCCAAGCACGATAAGTGTAAAGACCAATGAAATCCAATTGATCACCTGGGTGTAAATCTTTTTTAGCAACAGCACAAACTTCTGCTACTGGAGTGCTAAGGGGTACCATATCTTTTTTCCCATAAAGCATGATCCGTGCGCAAGTGAGGGGGACTTCCATTGCCGTTAAATGATAGGGACGATGAAAGGTAAAGTAAGGTCCCTGACCAATTTTTAAATCTTCCATCCGTTCGCGTAGACGTGGGTGTGCAATTTCTGCAATGACAAAAACACCTGGAGAAACGCCTTGACCTATCGAATAATCCACAACACCATACTTCTCTAAAATACCGCCATCTTGTTTGGGAATAAGTACTTTGCTTAAATCTTGGAGTGCTGTTTGTGGTCCATGCATTCCTGGGCAGTCGGGAAGGAGTCCCGTTGCATTGGCAATGGCTGCCATTTCAACCATTGTTTTGGAACCATCAATAAATTCAACGAGCATACGCACATTCATATTGCGTTGTGATGCTTCTTCTTCATAAGTATCAGGTGTGGCATCAAAAATAAGAGGATTGTTTTTACCTTTTCCAGCTGCAACGATCTTATGTCCAAGGGCTGAAACAAATTCAATGAGCTCCATGCAAGATGTTGGTTCATCACCGGCACCAAGTGTATACACAAGGCCTCGTTTTTCTGCTTCATGTTTTAGATAAGCGCCAATTGTAACATCGGTTTCAACATTCATGGTGACAAGATGTTTGTTGTTTTCAAATGTTTTAAAACCAATTTCTGCACCAGCTTCAGGATAGCCTGTTGCATCGACGATAATATCGATTTGTTCATGACGTAAAATAAGGTCAATATCATCTGTGGCGGCAATTAAACCTTTCTCAATGGTTTGCGTTAAGGCATTGGCATTTTCAATTTCGCGTGCGTGGCCATCTTCTCCGTAGGCTAACAGAGCGGCATCAAAAATACGTGATGGTGTTCGGGTGGCAACAGCCGCAATTGTTATGCCATCCATATGAGCGACAGTTGAGAGCAAATCTGTTCCCATTTCACCACAACCAATGAGTCCAATACGGATAGGCTGGTGATTTTCTGCACGCTGTTTTAAATCACGTGCTAAACCTGTTAGGCTGACATTGCTTGCCATTATTTCTTCTCATTTAAAAACTACCGTGTTAGGGGGTGTTTTTATTTAAAGCGCATTTACTTTTAAAGCAATGAATCTTTTATTATTGATGCTCTAATTAATGGGTTTTATAAAAGCAAGAGCGGTGGGGTACTTTTGTCAAATAAAACAGGAATAGCGTTATGCAGCAAAAAATAGCAGTCCAAGATGTCGTCAATTTTATTGGGAAAGAAATGGGATTCTCTTCATGGCGCCTTGTTACGCAGGATATGATTAACCAATTTGCGACTGCAACAGATGATCATCAATGGATACATGTTGATGAGGAAAGAGCAAAAAAAACCCCTTTTGGTGGTACGATTGCTCATGGCTTTTTAACGTTATCGCTTTTGTCTACGCTGGCTTATGAGGCTCTTCCAGAGTTGGAAGGGGCAACTATGGGCATTAATTATGGTTTTGATAAAGTGCGTTTTATGAGTCCTGTGAAGACAGGCGCACGGATACGCGCTCGTTTTGTTTTAAATGATGCCGAAATTCGTCCTTCTGGTCGCGTTGTTTTTCACTATGGTGTAACGGTAGAAATTGAACAGTTAAAAAGGCCTGCTCTCACCGCACAGTGGCTTATTGTGGCTATGGTTGGTGAGAAGGACGCAAACCTGTAAAGTGCTTTAATGCTTTGTTTTATCAAGTTTTTGCACAATTTTATCCGAGGACCATTGGGTGACGACATTGAGAATGATCAAAAGGATGATGACGCTTGTCATGATGGGGGTATTATAACGTTGATAGCCATAGCGGATCGCCATATCCCCTAAACCTCCTCCGCCAAGATATCCAGCAAGTGAAGTGGCTCCGATAAGAGAAATAATCATCACTGTAAAGCCTGTGATTAGGCTAGGGAGTGCTTCAGGAATGAGAACATGCCTAATAATTTGAAGACGACTTGCCCCCATAGAACGAACCGCTTCAATGAGGCCATTTTCAACGGTTTTAAAGGAGAGTTCTGCCATTCGTGCATAAAAAGGAATAGCTGAAATAGTAAGGACAAAGATGACAGCAGGCATGCCTACACCTCTTCCTACAACCATCCGTGTAAGTGGGAGGAGGTAAAATGCAAGGATGATAAACGGAATGGCACGAAGACTATCAATAATAATACTCAAAGGGCGATTGATGAGACAGGAAGCAAAAATCCCTCCACGTGTTGTGGTATAAAGAAGAAGACCAAGGGGAAGTCCTATAATGAGGGCTATAAAAGAAGCACTTATTGTCATCAAGAGTGTATCAAAAAGGGCTTTGAAGAGTTCATGAGAGAGAATATTAAACATAACCTAAAACCTCGCAATAGCGCCCTTTTTCAGTCAACCATTTAACGGCTTTTTCTAACGCTTCTTTATCTTGGCTTGGAAGACCTAAGAATAAACGACCGATGGTTTCGCCTTGAACTGTATCAATACCACCATGGAGAATACGTGCTCTTAAACCGATTGCATCTTCTAGAAGATGGAGAAAAGGTTGTTGGGCAATTTCACCGGCAATATTAATTTCAATGACAGCTTCGTGACCGATCGGTTTAAGATTTTTTGCAAATTTTTCAGGAAGTTGTGGAGTAACGAGTTTGAGCATGGCAATGGTTGTTTCTTCTTGTGGTGATGTGAAAATATCTTTCACAAGTCCTTCTTCCACAATGCGTCCTTGATTGAGGACAACAACGCGATGTGCAATGGTGCGCACAACTTCCATTTCGTGAGTAATGAGCACAATCGTAAGATTGAGGCGGTTATTAATATCAGCAAGAAGTTCTAAAATGGATTGTGTTGTTTCAGGATCAAGAGCAGAGGTTGCTTCATCTGATAATAATATTTTGGGATTAGCGGCGAGAGACCGTGCAATCCCAACACGTTGTTTTTGTCCCCCTGAAAGTTCCGCTGGATAACAGTATTCTTTACCAGATAATCCTACGAGTTCAATAAGTTCAAGAGCACGTTTATGGCGTTGTTTTTTGTTTATCCCTTTCAATGTAAGGGGTAATGCAATGTTATCAAGGATATTTTTTGATGACAAAAGATTGAAATGTTGAAAAATCATACCAATACGTTGACGGTAAGAGGCCCATTGCGTCTCTGATAAATTTGAAATATTTATTCCTTCAAAAAAGATGTTTCCTGAGTCAATTTTTTCTAATCCATTGAGACAGCGAATAAGTGTTGATTTTCCTGCTCCACTGCGTCCGATAATGCCAAGGATTTCACCGGCATGGATATTGAGAGATAAATTATCAACTGCTGGAAAGCCAGCCGTGTTGCTATAACAACGGCTGACATTCTTTAAGGAGATCAGAGAGGGTTTTTCCATTCATCACTACCAAACTACTTGGCATAATTACCAAATTACTGGGCACAATTACCAAAATATTCAGCGCAATTACCAAGATGTTTGGGCAGCTGGCCCAAAGATTTCTTTGATTTTTGCACGGACAGGTTCACTGTTGTAAGCAGTAACTAATTTTTTGACCCATGGCTCATCTTTTTCAGAAGTTCGTACGACGATAATATTATTGTAAGGGTTATTTTCCGCTTTTTCCCATGCAATAGCATCTTTTTCTAAACTTAATCCAGAGACCAAAGCCCAGTTTGTGTTTACAACCGCAATGTCAAAATCATTGAGTGCTCGCCCTAACATACCGGCGTCTAATTCACGAATTTGCAAGTTTTTAGGGTTTTCAACAATATCAAGTGGTGTTGCAAGAATATCATGAGGATCTTTTAACTTAATAAGACCTAGAGAGTTGAGAAGAAGTAAAGCTCTTCCCCCATTTGATGGGTCATTAGGAATGCCAACATGGGCTCCATCATGGAGCTCTTTTAGCTCTTTTATTTTGTGAGAATAGACACCAATTGGGGCAATAAATGTATATCCAACAACGGAAAGTTTGTAACCCCGCTGTTCAATTTGATTATTAAGATAAGGCGTGTGTTGGAAAGCATTTGCATCAATATCCCCTGCATTGACGGCGTCGTTTGGCAGAGTGTAATCAGAAAAATAAACAAGTTCAATATTTAACCCTGCTTTTTTTGCTTGTTCGGCAGCAACTTTCCAAACAGTTGCCTCATGTCCTTCCATGACACCGAGTTTGATGTTGGATTTATCTGCTGCCATCGAAAAGCTTGGAGACAAAAAGAGTACAAAGAGAGAAAGGAGTAATCCAAGTGTGGTACTCCAAGATAATTTCTTTAATATCATGTGTTTTTGCCTTTCTTTTCCAAGATTTTTTTGAGGAAAGATTTAATATACTGCTACTTTAGAGGAATTTAAGACTATAAAAGCTTTATAGAATATTCAATCGTTTTTATGCAAAAAAGAATATTATTTTCCTCTACCGTAAGCATTTTTAAGAAAAGACATTATTTTCTGGAAGCTCTTCTCTAAAATTCAGGCAACAAATTCTTGTATCGTAATCCTTTGTTGGGGGAACCAAAGGCGGTTTCAAAACTTCTTTACATGAAGGTTGGCTGAATAGCTCAGCGATCAGATAACGTTTTAGCAGTAAATCCACGAGGTAAATGGAGAATATTGCACAATCAAGACAAGAGCCCGTGTGTGTAAAAGCGATAGAGGATAAAGCTAAGAGAGTTTTTCTCAAAATGGAGTGGATTTTTAAGAAGACTAAGAATTGATCTCCACTTGACTTAAACACGGCAAATTTTTGTGAAGGCGAATATTTTGCCTTTTATATTCTGGAGAGGAAAAAATAATGTTTAAAAAGAAATTTTTATTAACCACCATGCGTTTATTGCCTTTTGGTGGGGTTTTATTAGCTTTAAGTGGATCAGGGCTAGCAATGGCTGCTCCTCATGCGGCGATTGGAACAGTTGCACGTGTAGAAAAAAGTCAGATGGTTTTACGTGCAGGCCCAGCTAAAACTTATAAAGCTATCGCAACCGTTCCAATGGGAGCAAAAGTACAGATTAACGGTTGTCTCTCCAATAAAGCTTGGTGTTCTCTTCGTTATAATGGAAGAGTTGGTTGGGCGTCTGCACGTTATGTCAATGTTAATAATGTTCCTGTGATTTCTTTTCCAAATATGCATGCAAAAGCAAATTCCATGGTAAAAGCACAAAAGAAACAAGGAAAGCAGACTGTTTTGAGACCTAAAACTCTTACGCTGCCTCAGAAAATACGTAAAAATATGCAAGAAATGTATAGAACCGATATGATTATTGATTCCACAGGTGTTAAAAAAAGGGATGAACGAACAATTTTGAATCCATCCCCAAAGGCACAGGGGGTATCGGTAGAGCACGTGAACGCGTACAACCCTTTTTTTCCGGATGATGTCAATTACAAAAATTTTGAACGAAATGAAACGCGTTACCGTATTGTAACCTATCCTTCTCCATAAAGATAAAGTAAAGTTCATTGTTATTGGGGTGACAAAATACAGCAGCATGAAGCAAAAAAACGCTTTGTGCTGCGTACTTGTCGATAATTTGGCACTAAACACGTCACGATGAAGCACTTATGCTTCACCGCGCTTGGTGCCTTTTCAAAATCAACATGAATAGGCTTCAGTTTTTTTGTTTAGGCTGCTTTTTTGGGTTTTATCAAATTACGAAAAATGAGTAATTCAGCAATTTGAATTGCATTCAATGCTGCCCCCTTTCTTAAATTGTCGGCGACAACCCAGAAAACCAAACCATTTTCAACAGTGATATCTTCACGGATACGGCTAATAAAGGTGTCATCTTCACCAGTGCTTTCATAGGGCGTTGTATAACCACCATCTTCGTGTTTATCGATAACTTGACAACCTGGTGCATCGCGTAGAAGTGCTTGTGCTTCATGGGCGCTTAGTGGTTTTTCAAATTCAACATGAACAGCTTCAGCATGACCGATAAAGACAGGAACGCGAACAGCTGTTGCTGTTAATTTTATTTTAGGGTCAAGAATTTTCTTCGTCTCAACCGTCATTTTCCATTCTTCTTTCGTATAACCATCTTCCATGAAAACATCGATATGAGGAATGACATTAAAGGCAATGCGTTTGGTAAATTTTTTTGATGAGATGGGATCTGCAACAAAAACAGCGCGTGATTGTTCGAAGAGTTCATCCATCCCTTCTTTTCCAGCTCCAGAAACCGATTGATAAGTGGATAAAACAACACGTTTAATAATTGCTGCATCGTGGAGAGGTTTTAATGCTAAAACAAGTTGAATTGTTGAACAATTAGGGTTTGCTATAATATTACGCTTGGAAAATGCATCAATTGCTTGGGCATTTACTTCAGGCACAATTAATGGGACATTGGAATCATAGCGCCAAGTCGATGAATTGTCGATGACCACACATCCGGCGGCAGCAATTTTAGGGGCATATTCTTTGGAAATAGCCCCGCCCGCAGACATAAGGCAAAGATCCGTGTCAGAAAAATCATAACTATCAAGTGCTTTTACTTTTAAAGTTTTATCACCATAAGACACATTTTGTCCTAAGGAGCGTCGTGATGCTAAAGGAACAATTTCATGAGCAGGAAAACCACGCTCTTCTAGAATTGCAAGCATTTCACGACCAACATTTCCAGTTGCGCCAACAATTGCAACTTTAAAACTCATTTTTCCATACTCCTGTATTTCTTCATTTTTTTCCCTAGAAAACCCTATAAGAGGGCGAGTTGTCTAGGAATATTCCATGATATTGTTGGTTTCAGAGATCTCATTTTTGTGGACACTCATTTGAACCTACAAATAGTACGTGTCGGTTCATTTGTTAATGTATTCTCCTCTTGGTCGCTAAGGGTTAAGAAAGCTTGAATATTTTATGCCAAGCCATATAAACTTCTTCTTGACAGCGCTTCAATCTAGTGAAGTGCTTATCTTCTGTCAATTGTTTCCCTTGCAATGTTTGCATTTTACAAAGATTGCGTCACGCATTGTATTGGTGCGTTTTTTTCATTCATTGATTTAAGTTTTCTTCCGCAGATCCAAAGGAATTAAGTATCATTGCTGCTTTTTACTTCGTGGCACTCCTTTTCATGTAATAAGTTCAGTTATAAAGATGTTCATTTAAGAAATGCTCACTAAAATTATGAAAAATATGGTTCTTTCACGTTAAATCAGAAACCAATCGCAAGATTGCCTTTTGTTTTTCAGGGTTGAGGACTCTGAAAGTTTTTAAAAGCTGATATTCGGTTTTGCTCGTTATTCTTTCATCATGGTGGTATGTGCCATCTTGTTGTGTTGCGATATCTGCGTAAAAGAAGGAAATGGGAACCTCTAGAATATGAGCAATTTCTTGTAAGCGTCCGGCTCCTACACGGTTCAAGCCTTTTTCATATTTTTGGATTTGTTGAAATGTTATGCCTAAATGATTGCCTAATTGTTTTTGAGAAAGCCCTAGGATGTTTCTTCTGAAGCGAATTTTTTGGCCTATAGAAATATCATTAAAATGTGGATTTTTAGCTTGCACTTTGTCCCCCACCGGGTGCGAGCGCCCTCGCATTAGTATTCCGGGGTCTGGAAGAACTGAACTCGAATCAGCCTCTTGCTTTTAGTGCTTAAAGCACTTGGACATAACAAGAGCCCCCGGAATTTCCGGGATACCCGCCAAGCGGGTTCATTTTTATGTTCGAGTTTTTCAGGCTTCCAGACCCTATTGATCGCTGCGTATACGACCAAAACCACTGGTTGAATTCATAGGGTAATTTCCTGAGATCGTCAATCACAATGAAGATACGTTGGCTTTATTGGTTTGTCTCAACTTAAAGTGCAACCGCTGTAACGTAGGATTGCTGTTTTAAAGGGATTTTAGTCAATTTTTTTCATTAAAAAGGATTTACGAAAACAAAACGGTCATTGTACCTTCAGAAAGATTATGGGTAGTGGCATGGATCATAAAATGATCTCTCACCTTATCCTGTTTCCTATCAATTTGCTCTATTTTTGGTCGACATATTGATTTCATAGGAGCCTTCATTTGACTCTTATTGGTTCTATATAAATTTTAACTCTTATGAATTTCATTATTTTTTTATGTTCTCTTCAGTATTAGGAGGATCTTCCTTTGCTTTCAGAAATAAAAAATCTTTAATATTAATGGATTAGTCTGTTGTTTGTGAACCGTCTTGGAGTAGGTGAAACGTTGGGCGTTGGTAGAAAGAATGATGGTATCAACATGTTACCAAATTACTTTTTTAGAACGAGCAAATATTGAGAAAACAAAGTTAAACAAGAATCCCGCTTGATGAAGAAGGGATTGAGAACAGGTTTCTACAAAAATTGAATGAAAATTGTCTATTTTTTATACGTTGCTTTTTCACGGTCCTTTAAAGGACGCGCTTCTGAGGTAAGCATAATCGGAATACCGTCACGAATAGGATAGGCAAGATTTGCTTTGAAGGAAATTAATTCTTGCGTTTCCCGGTTTAAAGAGAGTGTGCCGCCTGTGATTGGGCAGACCAGTAATTCAAGCATTTTAGGATCTGTGGTCATTTTTTTCATGTTTGAGCACTCATTAGTTTAAATGGTAATTTGACCCTATTTGTTTCATAAGAGAGCGCTCTGTTAAAGCAAGTAGAGTTTGGGCGCGGATGCCAATATCGGAAGCCTCTAATAGAGCTTGTTTTTCTGCTGGTGTAAAGGGGATAAGAGCTGAAAAAGCATTAACCAAGAGAGGCGTTGGTGCTTGTATGATACTGTCCCAATTGTATTCTATTTCATGGATGGTAAGATATTTTTCAACAATGTCGAGGAGGTTTTCTCGATTAATATTTTCTGTAATTTCAGGTTCTTCTAAATCTTTTATGTTGGATCGAATGAGAGCAGTTCGATAGGGTTTTGTATCTACCAATTCTTGCTCTAAGGTGAAGCGGCAAACACCTTGTAAGATAATGAAAAGATGCCCATTTCCCATTTCATTGTAGTTTGTAATGCGCCCTATACAGCCTATTTTGTAAAGCGGGCTGGAGAAACGATCTGTCTGTGATGAAAGTGGCTGAATGATGCCTAATAAACGATTGGATACCATAACATTTTCCACCATTTCGAGTGTCTCTGGTTCAAAAATGTTGAGTGATAAAAAACCACCTGGCAGTAAAAGTGCTCCTTCTAAAGGAAAAAGAGCAATTTGCTTGGGTAGATCATTTTCGCAGTTGTAATGGACATTGCCCGCTTTCATGAGTATCTTGTAACCTTTGTTTGTTGAAGTTTGGTATGTAAATAGCCGTAATTTATGACACTATTGAGAGACCAAAAAATTGAGAGAGAAAAAATAAACCCTTTATGCGTTTAAAATGATTATAAAATATTTGAAATCTTTCCTTAATTAAAAGATGTAAAACTCCGTGGTGAGGGTTATAGTTGCACAAGAGGGATACTGCTTTATGATCCTTTTGAGTGCGTGATATTTTGCACTTTTTCAAGTTGTAGCTTTATTTACGGTCTTTGATGTAATTCTTCTTATTTCCTGAAGAGTGGCTATCTACGATTTTCATAATACTCAAAAGATCCTCATTATAAATCTTTTAAAACAGCCTATGCAAGTTAAAAAATGAGAGTACATTCATCACTTTACTGATGACAGTGTAACAAAGATAGACTATAGGTGAAAATATGCCGGAAAGGACGTTGTCGTTTCTTTCATTCTTTTGCGGGAGAGTGCAGATTGCGAACTTTCGCATCTGCCGCCGAAGGGGAAAATAGCCCATAATCTCTCAGGCTCTAAGGACCGTAAAAGGACAAAGGCAGATCTGGAAAGTCGGGAAGGTCCGCGCCGAAGGTGTAAGCGAAAGGTCTTTTCGCGAGTCTCTCAGGTTTGTAACAGAAGGGTGCAGAGGCAGCCATATTGTGTGGCTGTTCGTGCGACTTTGGAGATATTATGGGTACATTACAAGAATTTGAAACATCTTCTTTAAAAACACTTCCTTTACAGCAATTACATGAAAAAGCAGGAGCCAAATTTGGTGCTTTTGCCGGTTGGCAAATGCCTTTGACTTACCCTCTTGGGGTTATGAAAGAGCATCTTCATACACGGGCGCATGCAGGGCTTTTTGATATTTCTCATATGAAATTAATAGCCGTTGAGGGGACACAAGCAGTGGAATTTTTATCCTATGCTTTTCCTGTTAATGCCGCGTTGTTAAAAATTGGTCACTCTCGGTATAATTATTTGCTCAATGAGCAGGCTGGGATTCTTGATGACCTCATCATTACCCGTTTGGCAGAGTGTCGTTTTATGCTGGTCGCCAATGCTGGCAATGCGCAGGCTGATCTTGCGGAGCTTGAGAAGCGTGCTGTTGGTTTTGAGTGTCAAGTCATCGCTCTTGAAAGAGTGCTGCTTGCTCTGCAAGGTCCAGAAGCGGCAGCGGTTATGGTTGATGCTGGGGTGCCTGGTAATGAACTGTTGTTTATGCAAGGATTTGAGCCACAACAAGATTGGTTTATAACGCGTTCTGGTTATACGGGAGAAGATGGTTTTGAAATTGCTCTCCCCATAGAGCAAGCGCATGCATTGGCTGAAAAATTTCTGAGTGATTCTCGTGTCGAGTGGGTTGGTCTTGCCGCACGCGATAGCCTTCGGTTAGAAGCAGGTTTGTGCTTACATGGCAATGATATTACAGCTGAAACAACACCTATTGATGCAGCATTGACATGGGCTGTTCCTAAAGCCGTTCGAGAAAAAGCACAATTTTATGGGGCAAAGGCTTTTCTTGAAGCCCTTGAGAGAGGACCTAAGCGTTGTCGTGTTGGATTAAAACCACAAACGCGTCAACCTGTTCGTGCAGGGGCTGTGCTTTTCGATCATGAGGGTCATCAGATTGGGGTGGTAACGTCAGGTGGCTTTGGTCCTTCTTTTGATGGTCCTGTAGCGATGGGTTATGTTCCTGTTGAGTGCAAAACTGAGGGAACAGAAGTCTTTACAGAGCTGCGTGGCAAAAAGACTGCACTGTCTGTTCATTCACTTCCTTTTGTTGAACAACGTTATTTTAAAGGATAATTTTCTATGTCTAAAACTTATTTTACACAAGATCACGAATGGCTCAGTGTTGAAGGACAAGTCGTTACTGTTGGGATTACACATTATGCTCAAGAACAGTTGGGAGATTTGGTTTTTGTTGATTTGCCAAAAGAGGGAACGCTCCTTTCTAAAGGAGATGCTGCTGCTGTTGTGGAATCGGTTAAAGCGGCTTCAGATGTTTATGCGCCTCTTGATGGTGAAGTTGTCGAAAAAAATGAGGCTTTGGCAGATAATCCTGAATTAGTGAATCAAAAAGCTGAAAAAGAAGGTTGGCTCTGGAAAATGACATTGCAGGATGAATCGCAACTTGAAGGGTTGCTCGATGAGACTGCTTATAAAGCACTGATTGGATGAGTGCCATGTTAGAGCGTCATTTTTTTTCTCGCCATATTGGGCTTCGCCCCGATGAAACACAAAAAATGCTTGATGTTTTAGGGGTTGATTGTCTTGATACACTCGTTTCTCAAGCTGTCCCCCATTCTATCCATTTAGGACGTTCACTTGATCTCCCAGAGGCAGCAAGTGAAGGGCAAGCTTTGGAAGAGCTCTCCAAGATGATGGGGCGTAATCATGTACATAAAAGTTTTATTGGGCAGGGATACCATGGAACTTTTGTGCCTCCAGTTATTTTGCGAAATCTTTTTGAAAATCCAGCTTGGTATACTGCTTATACACCCTATCAAGCAGAAATTAGCCAAGGCCGTTTAGAACTTTTATTTTATTTTCAGACATTGGTGAGTGAACTCACGGGTTTACCTGTTGCGGCTGCTTCACTGCTCGATGAAGCAACGGCTTTAGCTGAAGCTCATGCGGTAGCGGTACGCTTTGCACGTGAGAAAAAAACAAAGATTTCTCTTCAGAGTCTTTTACATCCCCAGACTTTGAGTGTTGTACAAACGCGCGCTGAAACGCAAGGGATTCAGATTAATCAGGGTGGTAGAATTTGTTCTGATACAGCTGCAATTGTTTTATCTTGGCCAGATACAAAAGGCTTTTTTCACGATTATAGTGAAGTTATTAAAGAAGCAAAGGAAAAAGGAGCACTGGTGATTGTTGTTGCCGATCCTTTGGCACTGACCCTTATGGCACCACCTGCACAATGGGGGGCAGATGTTGTTGTTGGCTCTATGCAACGTTATGGAGTTCCAATGGGCTTTGGTGGTCCACATGCTGGTTATCTTGCGGTCAGTGATGCGTTAACGCGCCTCATTCCAGGGCGGATTGTTGGACAATCCGTTGATACAAAAGGGCGCATTGGTTTTCGCTTAGCGTTGCAAACACGTGAACAACATATTAGACGCGATAAAGCGACGTCGAATATTTGTACAGCACAAGCTCTGTTGGCAAATATGGCAACAGCTTATGCTGTTTGGCATGGTCCACAAGGCTTACGGGAAATTGCCCAACGGGTTCATCGTTTAACATGCCGTTTTGTTGCTGGTTTAGAAGCAGCAGGGGTTCATGTTGAAGGGGAAAAGTTTTTTGATTGTGTAAGCATTTTTGTTAAGGGAAAAGCTCAAGAGATTGCGCGTCAAGCAAAAGCTGGTGGGCGTCTTGTTCGTCTTTTGGATGATGACAGAATTGCGATTAATTTTGATGAGTTGTCGACAGAAGAAGATGCTGGTGCTTTGGCAGAGCTTTTTGGTGCACAATTGGTTGATCAAGTTTTTTCACGACTTTTAGGGAAAGGGCGTGATAGCGCTTTTCTTTCACAGCCCTTTTTTCACGCTGTTCATTCAGAGACAGATATGATGCGCTTTTTGCGTCGTTTGTCAGATAAGGATTTGGCATTGGATCGGGCAATGATTCCGCTTGGTTCTTGCACAATGAAGCTTAATGCGGCCGCGGAATTGATGCCTGTTAGTTGGCCTACTATAGCCAATATCCATCCCTTTGCGCCCAAAGAGGATGCAATGGGCTATAGGGAAATGATTCATCAACTGAATGGGTGGTTGTGTGAAATTACAGGATTTGCGCAAGTTTCTTTCCAGCCAAATTCTGGTGCTCAAGGTGAATATGCAGGGCTTTTGGCAATCCGCCGATATCACCAGTCGCGAGGGGAACATCAACGCACACTTTGCCTTATTCCCGCTTCAGCACATGGTACTAATCCGGCTTCTGCTCATATGGCGGGGATGGAAGTCATTGTGGTGAAATGTTTGAGTGATGGCGATGTTGATATTGATGATCTCAAAATGAAAGCACAATTGCATAAAGATCGTTTAGCAGCTCTTATGATAACCTATCCTTCAACCCATGGTGTTTATGAGGAAAGTATTAAGGATATTTGCGCTGTTATCCATGAAAATGGCGGACAAGTTTATTTTGATGGTGCTAATTTGAATGCGCTGGTTGGGCTTGCTCGTCCGGCGGATATTGGAGCGGATGTTTGTCATATGAACCTCCACAAAACCTTTGCTATTCCCCATGGTGGTGGTGGTCCTGGTGTGGGGCCGATTGGAGTGGCTGAACATCTCAAACCCTTTTTACCAGGTCATGAGCAAGAGGGGACAATGTATGCAGTTTCGGCTGCTCCTTATGGAAGTGCCTCTATTCTTGTTATTACGTGGATGTATATTCGAATGATGGGCGCTGATGGATTGAAACATGCAACACAAACAGCAATTTTGAATGCTAATTATATTGCGGCGCGCCTTTCAAAGGCTTATTCTATTCTTTATCGAGGGAAGCATGGACGTGTTGCTCATGAATGTATTGTCGATACCCGCATCTTGAAAGATCAGTATGGGATCAGTGTTGATGATATTGCAAAACGCTTGATTGATTACGGGTTTCATGCACCGACAATGTCTTTTCCTGTTCCTGGTACTTTGATGATTGAGCCAACAGAATCAGAACCAAAAGTAGAGATTGATCGTTTTTGTGATGCTTTGCTCTTGATTGCTGAAGAAGCTAAAAAAGTTGGTGAGGGTATTTGGCCAAAAGGGGATAATCCGTTGGTTAATGCACCACATACATTGGTCGATACGCTCGATGATACTTGGGCACGGCCTTATTTGCGACAGGAAGCTGCTTTCCCTCATTCTTCTCTTGATCCAGCAAATAAATATTGGCCTCCTGTTTCCCGTATTGATAATGTTGCGGGAGATAGAATGCTCATTTGTTCTTGTCCACCCTTGGGAAATACGTATTAAATTTGTTTATCAAAGTAACGAAAAAAGCCTACACATTCTGTGTGGGCTTTTATTATTGGCTGATGTTTGTTTCTCTGAGCTTCTCTTTGTTTTATTCGTTATATCCTTAAAAAATTAGATAATATTTACGCTCTTTGTGTTTCTCATTTCATTATTTCTAAGTATAATATTTGACTGAATAAATAGAATGTTATGTTGGCATCGGAGGTGTATATTTGTCCATCGTGAAGGTCTTCTGTAGAAGGGCGTCCAATATCATTTTTTTAAATGATGATTGCAATCACTTTTTTTAAAGTGTTCTAAATGTAAATGCGTTTATAGCGTGAACCTAGAGAAGTCAGAATTTCGTTCGGAAGGGTGCAGGCATCGGTCGATAGTTTTTCAAGTGTTTGATGTGTTCCAATCAGTTCTACCCAATCACCTCTTTGAGGTTTTTTATTAAGATCAGTAGCATCAACAATGATGGAATCCATAGAAATGCGTCCAACGATGGGGAGTTTGTTTCCGTTAAAATAAACGCTTCCTTTATTAGAAAGAATGCGGGGCAAGCCATCAGCATAGCCGATCGAAAGAGTTATAAGCGTGCTTGGTCTGGTTGTCATGAAGGTTTCTCCATAACCGACAGGGAATCCCGCCTCAACAGAGCGGCTTTGAAGGACTTGGGCTTCAAGTTTTAAAACAGGTTTAAGAGGTGTTGGGCGTTTTCCACGCGGATCACTTCCGTAAAGTGCGATGCCTGGGCGAACAAGGTCAAAATAAAAATCCTTCCCAAGAAAAATACCTCCAGAATTAGCAAAGGAAACTTTGCAAGCAGGTAATTGCGCAAGGATGGCTTTGAAAGTAGCCAATTGTCTATAATTGGATGAATGTGTGTCATCCTCTCCATTAGCGAGATGACTGAGAATATACTTTATTTCTGCTTTTTCAAAAATCGTAGGTTGTTTGATGAGCTTTTGTATTTCTTTTTTATCAAGGCCTAAACGATTCATATTGGTATCAATTTGAACAATTGCAGGAAATCTTTTATCCTTTTTTTGACAGAGTGTTTGCCAGTCTTCGAGTGCATTCCAAGAATTAAGAACAGGGATAATTCCCGCTTCAGCTATTAGCTCTTCAGTATTATGTGGAACCCCATTGAGAACAATAATCATGACGTCTGTTGGTAAAATGGTTTTTAAGTGCAGCGCTTCTTCAATTTTGGCTACAAAAAAAGTGTTGCACCCCGCCTGATGAAGTGCAGGAGCAATTTTGTTAATACCCAACCCATAGGCATTTGCTTTTACAACCGCAGAGCATTCAATGGGAAAAACACGTTGGGCTAAAGTTATATAGTTTGCAACAATAGCACTCACATTAATGGTTGCTACAGCTGTATAAGGAAGCAATGCGTTCGCTTCATCATTAACGGATTTGTTCATTTTAAAATCCTATTTCGAGTCAATGAGACAAAAAGTTCCCTTTGATTATTTCATATAGGTTTTTATGATAGAGGGAAAGGGGATGCAGACTGTTTGTTAATGTTAAAATCATGAGCAGTTCATCCTGGATTATCTGCCGTTAAAGCAATCTTTTGCTATAAAATACCTATTCTGGTGACAAGAAACTTCTTCTTTTTATGGGTGTGGATACATGAGCCTCACAAAATTGTTAGAATTAGAAGAAGAGATATTTTTGTTTTTTACGTATTTTCTCTCGTTGAGGTCTATTAAAAGATAAAGGCTGATCTATAGAATTGTATCATTCTTTCATAATGAAATTAAATTCTTTTGGGAAGATTGAGTGTAAAATGCAATTTTAACAGAATCAGTTCTATGGTAAATGAAGGGGGAATTGATTGTGTGTTCTAAAGTCAAAAAATATTATGCGTTTTTAATTGTTTTTAGTGCGCTCACCAAGTTATGCCGTTGCTTCTGGTGGAATTGTTGCGGTTCAACAGGTATGGCTCACTTATTCAGAATTTAACCACTTATCTTTCTTTCAGAAGATTGGTAAGGAGAGTGGGGCATATTCCCGCTATTTCTAGGCAAATCAGTTTTTCTTTAAAAACGGGGATGTTGAGTCTATTGATTTACAAAATAATGGAGAGGTTCATTTTTTAAGTCTTCTCTTTAGAAGATTGTTGGTTAAAAGAGTGGAGAGTGCCGTATTTCAGTCATGAAGGCTCTGAGGTGTCGTGTGATCTTAAAATGCCTTAGGAAATGGAGCATCAGTGTAATTAGATATTTCAGAAATTGAAAGCATGGTTACTGGTCGTATAACAGATTAAACAATGCTACAAAAATGATAAATGGGTGTTATTGAAGATCCAAAAACAGAGGGTAAGTTTTATAATTCTCTGGGGTTTGTTGAAGAATATATTCAAGGGGCTAATTAGCTTTCATCTTGTTTTGTGATGGGTGCGCAGCGTTCAATCTTTAGAACCCCTATAGGTGATAACAAAATAAAAGCGCAGCAAAATACTTACACTTACGGAAATTGAGATGATCCTTATGTGGTTCAAGCTTCCTGTGATAAGAGTTCTTGCATTATTACTGTGAGTGATCTTAAAGGAATACCGTCACCTCATACACCTCAAGTACCTTTGATAAATGAGAAAAATTTGAGTGTGCAAACTATTTCTGATGTATTGAAAGCAGTCAATTTGGTTGTTATTCGTTCTCGAGATGGTTATTGGGCATCCAATATTTACTTTCCTCAGCCCAGTTCGTTTGAGTGGAAATCAAATTTCGTTGATCACCACTCTAGCTACGGATTATCCCTTCATGTCAATAACAGTGTGACGAAAGTTAGTAAGGGAACACAAATAATGTATATGTTTGATGGTAAACGCTGGAAAGTTATAGAAACACACTAACAAATAGTTATTGATCAGTTTTCTAACTCTATCTTGTCTTGATAACAACGTACATAGCAGGATGTGTTATGCGTTATATTGTTTGTCATCAAATTGTTATTTTATTTTTATGGGTTGATTTAGTTTGAGCATATTTGCATGCATATTCCATTTATTGCGTGGGTGATCCTTTTTACAAAAAATAATGAGGTAATACTTTGTGCGTGGTGTTATTTTTGATTTTGTTAGATTGTGTGTTCTATTCTTCTTTCATTTTGCAACATAGCTATAAACGGATATAATAAGGGGAATATTTTTATAGTTTTTGATTGTAAGGTTCAAAAGTTTTACTATTTCGGTTATTTTAAATACAAAAATGTTAATTGCGTGATTTATGTTTTAAGAGAAATATTGGCAGATAGGTATATGAGCGTTATATCATTCTCAAAATCTTAAGTTTAGGTTCAATAAAAAGGTGAGGAAGAGTTTATGAATAGTTTTGCTACTCATGTTCAGTCAAGCATCAACAGCGGTTCATCAAACTTTCCGATTCCTGAAAATGTGTTCGCGCTTAGCGTCCAAGAGGTTTATCATTATACCGATCGTTTATTTAAATTTCGTCTGAATCGTCCGGAAAGTTTTCGTTTTCGTTCAGGTGAATTTGTTATGATTGGTTTGCCCAATGCAGAAAAACCAGTTTATCGTGCTTATTCGATTGCAAGTCCATTTTGGGATGAGCAGCTTGAGTTTTTTTCAATCAAAGTTCCAGGTGGTCCGTTAACGGAACATCTCCAAAAAATTAAAATTGGTGATACAGTTCTCATGCGTAAAAAATCTACTGGAACATTGGTTCTTGATGCTCTGGTTCCTGGAAAACGTCTTTATCTTCTTTCAACAGGGACGGGGGTTGCTCCCTTTGCAAGTCTTATCCGCGATCCTGAAACTTATGAAAAATTTTCTCAAGTGGTTCTTATTCAAACAACCCGAGAGCGCAATGAGCTTGCTTATGCAAAAGATCTCGTTGTTTCTTTACAAGAAGATCCGCTCATTGGTGAATATGCGCAACAGCTGAAATTTTATCCCATGACTACGCGTGAACGCTCAGAACATATGGGGCGTATTACAACTGTTATGGAGAGCGGTGCTTTTTTTGAAACGACTGGTTTGCCAAAAATTTCTCCTGATGAAGATCGCGTAATGATTTGCGGCTCCATGGCCATGCTAAAAGATTGTGCAAAAATGTGTGAATCCTTTGGTCTTATTGAAGGAGCAAATAATGCTCCTGCATCTTATGTTGTGGAACGCGCTTTTGTAGGATGAGAGGAGAGCTGTGCTGCTGTCTGTGCTAATGTGCTGATTGCATCCCAATCACCTACTGCAATAAGGTGTTTGGGGGCTACCCAAGACCCCCCAACGCAGAAGACGTTAGAAAGCTGAAGCCATTGTGCAGCATTTTTTTGTGTAATGCCGCCTGTTGGGCAAAACCTGACTTTAGAGAAGGGAAAGGCTAAGGTTTGCACAAAGGGAATCCCTCCAGCAGCTTCGGCAGGGAAAAATTTAAGGTATGAATAGCCTTTATCCCATGCTTGCATTAATTCACTTGGTGTCACCACACCTGGGAGAAGAGGAATTTCACTGTTGTTTGCACAATTGATCAATTCGTTTGAGAGGCCGGGGCTTACGATAAATTTTGCTCCTGCTCGTTCAGCTTGTTCATAATGTATTCTATTGAGAATTGTTCCTGCTCCAACAATTGCTTCAGGTACTTCTTGTATAATTGCTTTTATTGCATCGCATGCCTTTGTTGTTCGCAATGTGATCTCAATTGTTTTCAATCCGCCTTTGACAAGAGCGCGTGCTAGGGGGATTGCGCTTTGGAGATCGTCAATGTGCAAGACAGGTATGACGGTTTGTTCTTGAAGCAGTGATAAAAGCTGCTCTCTTTTTTGGCACATGGTATTCTTTCTCTAGAAGATGAGCTTGTTGCTATCGTTTGATTAAGCATAATATGTTAAAGAGGAGATGAATAGATCTTGAAATTGAATGAAACGCGCGTTATCAAGACTTATGGAAAAGAATTTTAAAGTTGCTGCACTTTATTGCTTCGCTGATTTGAAGCATTATCGTCAATTACAGAAACCTTTGCTGGATTTATGTCAAGCAAATGACATCAAAGGGACTCTGCTTTTAGCACGAGAGGGGATTAATGGCACTGTTGCGGGATCTTGTACTGCGATTAAAGCATTAGTCGATTTTATTACTGCTGAACCAGCATTTCAAATGCCGGAGATTAAATATTCATGGGCGTCGAAAATGCCTTTTCATCGTCTGAAAGTGCGGTTGAAAAAAGAGATTGTGACTATGGGCGTTGAAGGTGTTGATCCGTTAAAGGTCGTTGGCACTTATGTTGACCCTGAAGATTGGAATGCTCTTATCCAAGATGAAGAAACAATTTTGATTGATACACGCAATGACTATGAGTATGCGCTTGGGAGTTTCCAAGGGGCAGTTGATCCACAGATTAAGACGTTTCGGGAATTTCCTGAATGGGTCCTCAAGCATGAGGCTGATTTAAAAAAGAAAAAGAAAGTTGCCATGTTTTGCACAGGCGGTATTCGGTGTGAAAAATCAACAGCTTATGTCCGTGAGCTTGGGTATGATCAGGTTTATCATTTAAAAGGTGGTATTCTCAAATATTTGGAAACAATCCCAAAAGAAAAAAGTTTATGGTGGGGTGAGTGCTTTGTTTTTGATGAGCGTGTTTCTGTCGGGCATGGTCTTGAAGAATGTGGGCGCGAATTATGTCGTGCGTGCCGTTCCCCTATCAATGCTGAAAGCAAATTATCGCCTCATTATGAGGAAGGTGTCTCGTGTGATTCTTGTTATAACACGCGAGATGACGCTGATAGGCAGCGCTTTCGGGAGCGTCATAAGCAGTTTCAATTACTAAAATCACGAGCTGTTCAGTCTCATCAAGGATCATAACGATATTATCCTTTGAGGACTTAAAGCTTTCGCTTTTTTCTCTTGGTTTAGAGAAGGAGGGGATAGTGTGAGAGCAAAGTATTTTATGAGGTTTTGTAGTGTTCGGCTTTTTATTTGCCTCTAAAATCGAATCTTTTAAAATGTAAAGGATTGAAGCAACACTCAGGTCAAAAAATACAATGATGGGACATTGGTTTATCATTGTATGAATACGGAGTTCGTGTTGCTCAGCAAAGTCCTTTATAGTTTCTTCCTGCGTGATGTTGGGAAGAGTGAATTATGAATCTCAAGCAAAGAACTTCTTTTTCAACAAGGTAGTGTATGAGCAATGCAATGGCATGGGGCTTTTCGTGAAGGTCCTGCGTCTCTTAAAATTAAAGGCGATAAGGTCATTTTTCTGCTTGTGAGAACTGTTGCTTTTTTGCACCATTTTTATTTTAAAAATTAAAAAATGTTTAAAATAAAAAAAATGATTGAAATGAATAAAAATTGGTCTTATATGCAAACTTGCCCAAAGTCGCACGTGCCTGTGGGTGTCCGCTGGTTCTCAAATGGTGAGATTAACCGGTACGGTACCTGGAACTAACCGCTCCAGTCATTCTTTTGGCCAACCAGAAGAATGAGGACATCTTGAAGCAACGACGGTGCGGGCCTTTCTGGTGTCTTTCAGCTGTCCAAATGCTGAGATAACTATAGAGGCACACCTCATTGCCTTCAGTGCGGAAGTGGTTTTCTCAACTCCAATCAAAAAGGCAGATAAAGTAGGATAACGCGGTTTTCGCGCTGTTCTTTCATTGTATACAATTCTGTTTTCTTTAATCATCAGGATGGAGGAAGCGGTTGTGTGCTTTTCGTCTTTTGGTTATTGGCAGCTCTCTGCTGTCCAAGTGTAGAGTAAGGGATTACTTCCCTTGGGAGAATTGCAAATGACAACGCAACGTATTCGTGATTTTCTTGCAACGCATCGTTCTGAAGGGCCATGCTTAGTTGTTGACCTTGATGTTGTCCGTGAAAATTATTTAAATTTTGAAAAAGTTCTTCCGCAATCCCGTATATTTTATGCGATAAAGGCAAATCCTGCTCCTGAAATTTTGAGTTTGCTTGCTTCTTTAGGGTCGTCTTTTGATGCCGCTTCTGTTGCGGAAATTGAAATGGCGTTAAAGGCGGGAGCGACACCTAATCGTATTTCTTTTGGAAATACGATTAAAAAAGAGCGTGATATTGCGCGTGCATATGCATTTGGTATTTCACTTTATGCGGTTGATTGTGTTGAAGAAGTAGAAAAAATTGCACGCGCTGCTCCAGGAGCTCGCGTTTTTTGCCGTGTTCTGACTGATGGAAAAGGAGCAGAGTGGCCATTGTCCCGTAAATTTGGGTGTGTTCCTGCCATGGCAGTTGATGTTTTACGTCGGGCACATCAATTAGGCTTACAAGCCTATGGTGTTTCTTTTCATGTAGGATCTCAGCAGACAGATCTTAGCGCATGGGATCGTGCTTTATCGGATGCTGCTACAGTCTTTAGGCATTTGGAGCAAGAAGGAATTTTACTAAAATTGGTTAATATGGGAGGGGGATTTCCAACCCGTTATTTGAAAGATGTTCCTACTGAACAAGCTTATGGCACGGCTGTTTTTGATTCCTTGAAAAAATATTTTGGCAATCGCATTCCTGAAACGATTATCGAGCCAGGGCGTGCGATGGTGGGGAATGCTGGTGTTATTCGCACAGAAGTTGTCCTTATCTCCAAAAAAGCCGACAATGATAATGTCCGATGGGTTTATCTTGATGTTGGAAAATTTAATGGTCTTGCTGAGACTATGGATGAAGCTATTCGCTATCCTATTGAAACACCCCATGATGATAAGGAAATGGAACCTTGCATTTTGGCGGGGCCAACATGCGATTCGGCAGATGTTCTTTATGAAAAAACACCTTACCCCTTACCTTTATCCCTTATAGTAGGGGATGAGTTGTTGATTCATGGAACAGGTGCTTACACGGCAACTTATGCTTCTGTTGCCTTTAATGGTTTTGAGCCTTTGCGGTCTTATGTGATTTGAGTTTTTCATCTCTGATAACTCTGATAACAAAGGTATAGTGAGGTGTGTGTCAAAGATGGATATGATACAGTTTCAAACAAAAGATGGTGCACTTTTTACACTTGCGTGTGAGCAAGAATCTGATAAGCTCTACCGAGAAAATTTGCTTGATTTAGCTTTGGGAAAGGGACGTAAACGTAAGTCATCAGAAGCTTTACGTCGTGGCCGTTTAGCGGCGTGCGGGTTGTCCTTTGTTGTCAAAAATACACTTGGAGAGCTTGTGGGGAGTGTACGGCTTTGGCATGTTCGATTTAAAAAAGAGCAAAATGGCACACAACATGCTTTGCTTTTGGGGCCTTTGGCTGTTTCAGCAGAATATTCCGGTAAGGGGATAGGATCTGTTCTTATGCGGCATGCAATCAAAAAGGCAAAAAAATTAGGTTATGGGGCTATCTTACTTGTCGGTGATTGTGACTTTTATCAGCGTTTTGGTTTCTCAAACAGTTTAACAAAAAATTTAGCAATGCCTGGCCCTTATGAAAAACACCGTTTTCAAGCGTTGGAATTGATACCAGAATATCTTTCTGGATGTTACGGCACTCTGGTTTCTAGTGGAGAACGAGAAGATTTGAGTCGTTTTCAGCATCATAAAGTAGCCTAGAGGACTCTATTTGCTAACGGCGGTGACAATGGGGACCATTTTTCTTCGTGGTAAAGTCTTTTTATGCAATGCACGTTTAAGAATGGCTTGATAGCATAGCAGAGTTCTTTCATTTGTATTTTCGGAGTTTTTGAGAGTTTCAGTTGTTTACTGTCGGTTGAAGAGCTTGCGTATTTTGCACTGTTTTAGATGATTTTAGCAGAAGTCTTTGAGTTATTTTTTATCAATATTTTTACAGCCTTTTTCCAATTGATGGATGTTGAAAATCCTCCATTGAAAGCTAAGCTTTAAAATTAAGCTACCATGAAAAGACTATAAAAATTTCGATTTTATAGTCTTTGGTCTGTTTTATAAATAACGGTTTATGAGGAGCGCAGCTTTTTTGTGCTGATTACCGATATTTCTATAAAGATCTAAATAAACTTGCCCTTCTAAAGTTTGTGAATCGCAAATGCTTATTGCCAAGAGGAGAAAGTTATCCTTAAACATGTTTTTGTTGAAGCATTTTCTTGTGTATAAAATGCGGGAAAATATAAGCTTTTCGTGGCCTGAATAAGTTTGTCAATGTGCCTACCAATAATGCGAAGGGTACGGGATAAATATCAGGGCTTTAACAAGATTTTGATCAATTCTCATAAGATTGAAGCTCAGTGACCTGAAGGAATATCGGTAGGGGGAGGTGTTTTTTTGAGAAAAATGGTCATGAATGTCAAGGCGATAAAGATGATGGTTATTATAAAGAAAATATCGCTCAAAGCCATAATCATTGCTTGTATGCGTGCCATCTTAAAAAGTTGGAAAAGAGCAAGAGTCTGTGAATCAAAAGTTGTAGTTTTGAAATATAGAGTAAGGTTTGAAAGCATTTCAGTTGCTTGGTTATTTCCGTATTGGACTGTTTCGGCTATTCGCGCATAATGTAGGTCTGTACGTTTTGTTATAAGAGTGCTGATAATAGCAAGTCCTACGGCACCACCAAGATTGCGTGTGAGGTTAAATAATCCAGAAGCATTTTGCATTCGTTCTGGTGGAAGAGATCCGAGGGCAATATTATTAATAGGGACCATACATAACATAACGGAAGCCCCACGGAAAACTTGAGGCCAAAAGAGTTCCCCAAAATCCCAATTGTCTGTGATAGAGCTCGCCATCCAAGTTCCTATTGCAAAGCCAAAAAGTCCTATTGCCATCATCAAACGTGCATCAATTCGTGCTGAAAGGAATCCGGCAAGGGGGGCGGTTAATAACATGACAAATCCTGAAAGAAATAATGTTTCTCCGATCATGAGAGAATCATAATGACGGACTTGGCTTAAATAGACAGGATAAAGATAAGTGAGTCCATAAAGACCTATTCCAAGCATAAAAGAAAAAACTGATGCGGTTGAAAAATTGAAATTCGAAAAAGTTGAAAGATCAACAATTGGTTCTTTTGCGGTAAAAGCACGCCAGAAAAATAAGGCTGCAGACAAGATCATAACAATGAATAAATTGAGAATCAGATTGTCATTGAACCAATCGTGACGAGCCCCTTCTTCTAGAACATATTCTAAAGTTCCCAGAAACACTGCCATAGAAATAAGACCTAACCAGTCAAATTCGGTTATTAAAGAGGAATCGGCTTTATCAAAATCAATTAATTTCCATGCGAGAATTGAGATAATAATTCCGCAGGGTACATTAATGAGAAAGAGCCAATGCCATGATGAGATATGACAGATATAGCCTCCCACTGTTGGACCAATGGTTGGTGCTAATGTTGCTACCAGTCCGACGATAGGGGTGACAATTGGGCGTTTGGAAGGTGGAAACAGGACATAGGAAGCAACAAAAACGCTAGGAATAATACCTCCACCAATAAAACCTTGGAGAGCTCGGTACACAATCATCTCTTCAATAGATGTTGCTGTTGCACAAAGAATAGAGGTAATCGTAAACCCGATTGCTGAGATACTAAAGAAAACACGTGTTGAAAGTAATCTTCCTAAGAATCCAGAAAGGGGCAACATGATAACTTCAGCGATCAGATAGGAGGTTTGAACCCATGAAATTTCTTCAGAGCTTGCTGAAAGACCAGCCTGAATTTCAGCTAAAGAGGAGGCAACAATTTGGATATCCAAAATAGCCATAAACATGCCAAAAGACATAGCAATGAAAACCAAGATTTTTTGGATTCCTACCTTTTCTTGAGACTGTGTGGACTCTGGCATGGGAGATGTCACGTTAATATCATTTCCTGTTTGTTATAAGAGTTCTTTATCTTGCGATTTTGTTCGTGTATCAATTTCTACTGAAACACTCATTCCTGCTCGAATCCGTCCTGTTTTTAAGACTTCTTCTGGAATAGAGATCCGTACAGGAATGCGTTGGACAACTTTAGTAAAGTTACCGGTAGCATTTTGTGGTGGCAAGAGAGAAAAAACAGCCCCCGTTGCAGGGGCAATGGAAAGTACTTTCGCTGTAAATGTATCTTTTTTGAAGGCATCAACAACAATATAAGCAGTTTGTCCAGAATGAATATTTTGTAACTGTGTTTCTTTATAGTTCGCTTCAATATAAAGTGCATGGAGAGGGACTAATGCGGCAAGCCGCTGACCATTCATAACAAAATCCCCTGTTTTTGCTGTTAAATTTCCAATAACACCATCAAATGGAGCTCGGATAATAGTTGCATCAAGATCACGTTGTGCTTTTTCACGCGTGAGTTCCAAGCTTTTTGTTTGGCTTTCCGTTTCACTTCGTTGCGCTTCTAGAACTTGGATATTCGCCCGTGCGGCAGCTATTTGTGCATCGGTACGGTTAACATTGGCGATGGCTTGTTCATAAGCTGATTTGGCATCATCAACATCCGATTGAGGGGCATAACGACTCGCTTTAAGCTCTGTAGTCCGTTTTAAAGTGAGTTGTGCATTTGTTGCTATGGCTGAAGCGGCAGCTTTTTGTGCTTGCGCATCATCTAAAGCACTGCGAGCAGCTGTAATTTGTGCATCAATCCGTAGAAGAGTTTTTTGTTGCGTGTTGAGATGGGCTTCTGTCTGTTCCAAGGCTATCTGATAATCACCATTGTCTATGTAAAATAAGATATCGTCTTTCTTGACAATTTGGTTTGCTTGAATAGCAATTTTTTCAATATATCCATTTAATTTAGGGGCAATAGCCGCTATATCTCCTTGTACATAAGCATCATCTGTTGCCAGCATATAACGCCAATCTGTTATCCATTTATAGCTAAACCAAAGTGCAAAAAGCGCAAAGACGGTAAGAAGAGTATGAATTATTTTCTTTTTTTTTGTTGAAACAATTGTCTCAGAGATGGACATGGTTTTATACTTTCAATTTTATATTTCAATGTGCAAAACAGATTTGCCGCTGTAAAAAGAGAGCGGTACATCTATAAAGGTGATAAGAATGTTTCAAACAATGAGACAGTTTTTAAAACATAATGCTAACTATACAGACTTGCAAGTATTGAGATCTTATTCTTTTGCGCATTGTTTACAAATGCCTCGTACTTCTAGGGTACTTCTGTGTGCTTGGAAATCAATTGCTTGAACCATTTGTTTAAGGTCGGATACAATAGTTTGGTTTTGTATTTCGTTGACCTTACCACAATTCTCACAAATGATAAAAGTTGTAAGCTCGTGTTGGCAATTTTCAGGATGCAAACAAGCCATAAAAGCGTTTACACTTTCCAAACGATGAATACACTTTAGTTGTACAAGTTTTTCTAATGCACGATAAACTTGGAGAGGTGCACGAAATCCTTCTTCGCGTAAATGATCAAGAATCGCATAAGCACTTAAAGGTCCTTGTGCATTCTTTAAAGTATTTAGAACCAATGTTTGGTTACGCGTAAGTTTAGATGACATTGACATTTTTCTTTTGCTCTATGGGCTTTTTACTCTGGGAAAGCATAAAGCGTGTGAGAGAGTTGTGCAATGGCGAATATAGAATATGTGCTCTCTTAAGTCATGTGGTTTTTATATATAATCTTCAAGATTAGATGTTTTTTTAGGGTATGAATTAAGCCTGTCTGATTTTTTAGATTGGT
>NZ_JBTTDJ010000069.1:0-1443 GCF_055796165.1 Bartonella sp. EBT8 | reverse complement strand
ATACTGATAACGATAACAACACTGTCTCTTTAAAGAACCATCCCTGTTTACAAGCCATTCCTTATGAAGTGGCATTGCAACAAATGGGATGGGGCGAATTAAAATCCATTAACACCGCTCTTTTACCGGTTGAACCTTTTCATGCTACACAAGTTCCATTGGTATTGGGAAGGTATATTTATGATATTGCTAACCATCAACAATCCCCTGTCGATTTTGTGGCTGTCTCTGCTATCTGTGCTTTAGCAGCCGTGATTGGTAATGGGGTTCGTATCGCTCCAAAACAGCATAGTAATAATTGGAAGATTGTTCCTAATCTGTGGGGGATGATTATTGGTCAACCTTCTGCTAGAAAAACACCTGCCATGCAAGCCGCTTTAGAACCTGTCAATATCCTTCAAAAGGAATGGGATAAAAATTGGACACAACAGAAAGAACAAGCAGAAATTGAAGAATATCTTGAGATCTTAGATAAACAAGAACAGAAAAAACAAGTTCGCAAAGCTTTAAAAGATGAAGGGAAGCAAGCAGCCCGCACCATTTTGTTGGAAAACATATCGAAAAAGAAGCAGCATGATGATTGCCTTTCACGTCTTGTTGTCAATGATGTGACCGTCGAAAAGCTTGGAGAATTACTAAAAGAAAACCCGCGGGGATTATTAATGGTCCGTGATGAACTTTCTGGTTTTTTAGCAAACTTGGAACTTAAGGAATATCAAACAGACCGTGGGTTTTATTTACAAGCTTTTAATGGGGATCAACCCTATACCTATGACCGTATTGGGCGTGGAACGATTCATATTCCCAATGCAACCCTTTCCATTATTGGGGGAATACAACCTTCTCGGATTATTCCTCTCATTCAGGCAATGCTTTCTGGAAAAGCAGATGACGGTTTATTGCAACGGTTTCAAATGATGGTATGGCCCGATAAGACAAAAAAATGTACATGGATTGATAGAGACCCCTTAAAAGATGCCTATAAGGATTATGAAGAGGTTTTTCGTTCTTTTCGCGATAAACCCTTGGGATCACCAGAACAGCCAATTGTGATGCGTTTTTCTCCCGATGCACAAGAGATATTTAGTGAGTGGTGGGAAAATCATCAGAAAGAGATCAGAAGGGATGATCTCTCTGAACCCTTGCAAGCGCATTTAGCAAAAATGGATAAAACCATACCAAGCCTTGCTTTGATTTTTGAACTTGTTGAAGGGGGGCGTTTTGAAATCACTCTCCCTTCTCTTTCCATGGCATTGCGTTGGGAAAACTATTTGTTAAGTCATGTAAAAAGGCTTTATGCTGCTGCGGATATCTTGGTAAAGGAGCGTGCAAATTTGATTATAGAGCGTTGTAATTGCTTACCTGAGGTTTTTACTGCCCGTGATATCTACAGACGCTGCTGGGCGCATTTAAAGGACAAGGAAGCGGTCAAACAAGCTTTAG
>NZ_JBTTDJ010000068.1:0-1476 GCF_055796165.1 Bartonella sp. EBT8 | reverse complement strand
CATTTTCAAGCAAGTGGGTGCCATTGTTGTTGTCGTGCGTGTGCAAGAAGGTGATAACGAAAATGCAACACTGACCAATGTTCTTGGCGGTGTGAATGCCAATGGTGCTTATGAAGGTGTGCATGCTTTGATTGGAGCACAATCCCTTCTTGGACAAACACCACGCATTCTGATTGCTCCAGGCTTTACCCATAAACGCCCTGTTAGCCTTAGCAAGATTGAGGTCACCAACAAAGGCAGTGGTTATACCCAAGCAACTGTTAAAATTGCCGGCGGTGCAAAAGCAGAAGCAATCATCGCCAATGGGCAAGTAACCTCAATTGTGATCAAGGACAATGGCTTTGATTATCAAACCGCCCCCAATGTAACGATTGAAGGTGATGGCACTGGTGCAACAGCGAAAGCCGAAATCAGTGTAACCTCGAATCCTGTAGCAGCAGAGTTGATTGGCATTGCTGAGCGGCTCCGCGCTATTGTAATCATTGATGCACCAAATACAACCGACGAAGCAGCTCTTAGTGCAGCAAAGGATTTTGATTCAAAACGCGCCATCATCGTTGATCCTTTTGTAAAGATAAATCGTAATGGAGAAATCCTAGAACAGCCCGCAAGTGCAGCAGTTGCGGGTATCATCGCCAAAACAGATTTCACACATGGTTTTTGGCATTCCCCTTCAAACAAAGTGATCAATGGCATTGTAGGGATTGCCCGCCCTATTGATTTTTCCATTGGTGACAGATCAAGCCGTGCCAACCTTCTCAATGAACAAAACATCACAACAATTATTCGCGAAAATGGTTATCGTCTTTGGGGAAACCGCACCCTTTCAAGTGATACAAAATTTGCTTTCTTATCCGTTGTGAGAACCGCGGATATGATTAATGACGCCATCTTGCGTGGGCATATGTGGGCGGTCGACCGCAATATCAAAAAAACCTACATGAGTGATGTGAGTGAAAGCGTCAATGCCTATTTGCGTGATTTAAAAGCGCAAGGCGCCATTCTTGGTGGGCAATGCACCCCTGATCCAGAGTTAAACACGGCAAGCGCCATTGAGAGCGGCAGAGTCTATTTCAATGTTGAATTTACACCAACAACACCAGCAGAACATATCACATTCCGTTCACGCATCATCAATGATTACCTAGAGGAGATTTTTTAATGACTGTACCTGTTTTACCAAGAGTTCTAAAATATTTTAACATTTTTGTTGATGGCATTCCCTATCAGGCAAAATGCGAAAGCGTGACACTGCCAAATTTAAGTTTGGTTGTTGAAAGCTATCGCGGCGGCGGCATGGATAGCTCTATTGAGGTTGATCTTGGGCTTGAAACACTCATCCTCACTATGACCATTTCTGATTGCTCTCCAGAACTGATGGCACTGTTAGGGCGATCCGATGTGAACATTTCATTGCGAAGTTCAATGCAAGCACAAGGCACACCAGCAGAAGGTGTTGTCATCACCATGAGAGGT
>NZ_JBTTDJ010000067.1:0-1476 GCF_055796165.1 Bartonella sp. EBT8 | reverse complement strand
CCCCCTCATGGTGATGACAACACCTTCTGCTGGTGTGCCTTGTGCTTGCATTGAACTTCGCAATGAAATGTTCACATCAGAGCGCCCTAATAGTGCCATCAGTTCTGGAGAACAATCAGAAATGGTCATAGTGAGGATGAGTGTTTCAAGCCCAAGATCAACCTCAATGGAGCTATCCATGCCGCCACCGCGATAGCTTTCAACAACCAAACTTAAATTTGGCAGTGTCACGCTTTCGCATTTTGCCTGATAGGGAATGCCATCAACAAAAATATTAAAATATTTTAGAACTCTTGGTAAAACAGGTACAGTCATTAAAAGATCTCCTCTAGGTAATCATTGATGATGCGTGAACGGAACGTGATGTGTTCTGCTGGTGTTGTTGGTGTAAATTCAACATTGAAATAGACTCTGCCGCTCTCAATGGCGCTTGCTGTATTCAACTCTGGATCAGGGGTGCACTGCCCACCAAGGATGGCGCCTTGTGCTTTTAAATCACGCAAATAGGCGTTGACGCTTTCACTCACATCACTCATGTAGGTTTTTTTGATATTGCGGTCGACCGCCCACATGTGCCCACGCAAGATGGCGTCATTGATCATATCCGCGGTTCTCACAACGGATAAGAAAGCGAATTTTGTATCGCTTGAAAGGGTGCGATTGCCCCAAAGACGATAACCATTTTCACGAATAATTGTTGTGATGTTTTGTTCATTGAGAAGGTTGGCACGGCTTGATCTGTCACCAATGGAAAAATCAATCGGGCGGGTAATCCCTACAATGCCATTGATCACTTTGTTTGAAGGGGAATGCCAAAAGCCATGGGTAAAATCTGTTTTGGCAATGATACCCGCAACTGCTGCACTTGCGGGCTGTTCTAGGATTTCTCCATTACGATTTATCTTTACAAAAGGATCAACAATGAGAGCGCGTTTTGAATCAAAATCCTTTGCTGCACCAAGGGCTGCTTCATCGGTTGTGTTTGGTGCATCAATGATTACAATAGCGCGGAGCCGCTCAGCAATGCCAATCAACTCTGCTGCTACAGGATTCGAGGTTACACTGATTTCGGCTTTCGCTGTTGCACCGGTTCCATCACCTTCAATCGTTACATTGGGGGCGGTTTGATAATCAAAGCCATTGTCCTTGAGAACAATCGAGGTCACTTGTCCATTGGCGATAATTGCTTCTGCTTTTGCGCCGCCGGCAATTTTAACAGTTGCTTGAGTATAACCGCTGCCTTTGTTGGTGATATCAATCTTGCTAAGGCTAACAGGGCGTTTATGGGTAAAGCTTGGAGCAATCAGAATGCGTGGTGTTTGTCCAAGAAGGGATTGCGCTCCAATCAAAGCATGCACACCTTCATAAGCACCATTGACATTCACACCGCCTAGAACATTGGTCAGTGTTGCATTTTCATTGTCGCCTTCTTTCACACGTACGACGACGACAATAGCACCCACTTGCTTGAAAATA
>NZ_JBTTDJ010000066.1:0-1497 GCF_055796165.1 Bartonella sp. EBT8 | reverse complement strand
GAGATTGCAAAGTAAGTTTAATCATAAAAAACAGTCATTTATGATGTATTTTCTCATTTGATAATTTATGAATCTTATTGAGCAAAAATGAGAGAACGAAGAGAGAAAGTTATCCACAGATAATGGAATAAAAATGGGGTACAAAACCCCATCTTTTAAGATTGACCTGTAACATAAGCCGCCCATTTATTCATATAAACACGGCGCTGTTCTAAATAATCAGTACGACGGTAAGCACGCTCTACTTTACCCCCGACCGTATGACTTAGAATGGTTTCTGCTACCTCAAAAGGAGCATCTGTTGTTTCTTCTAGCCAATCACGTAAACTAGACCGAAAGCCATGAGGACAAGCATCAAGTCCAATTCTCTTCATATAATGTGACATGCAACTATCAGCAAGGGGACCACGACCGGTTGCAGAAAAGAAGAAATCATTGCGAGATAGCAGGCGTGCTTGTTTCAAAATTTCCAATGCTTCTGTTGAGAGAGGCACGCGAAACTCTATTGTAGCATCACGCCTTCCTTTCATATTCTCAGCAGGGATGGTCCATATATCATCTTCAATCTGATCTTTATGGATATGACACAAGGGATTTGTACGAACACCTGTCAGGATAAGCAGACGCAAAGCCAGTTGTGTTAGGGTTGTTGTTTTGCAAAGTGTTTTGTAAAAAGCCGGTATCTCTTTCCAATCCATTGCTGGTCTATTTTTAACTTTATGGCGTTGTTTTCCTAAGAGAGCTTTTGCTTTTGCTGTTGCTTGTAAATCAACATCTAAACCCATTGCAGCAGCATGTTTGAGACAAAGATTAAGACGAATGAGAGCTTTTTCTGCTGTTCTAGCTTTAGTATGCCAGATGGGAGCAAGCGTATTGCGTATATCGGTTTGTGTAATTTCTGAAACCGGCATACAACCTAACTTAGGGAGAATATGAAGTTGTAAAGATGAAAACCAATCTCCATTCTTACCATCATTTTTGAGTTCAGCTTTACGAGTTTCAAAAGCGTCCAAAGCAATATCTTTTAAATAATGGAGATTACGCATTGCCTCACGTTTTTGTTTATCACGTTCTTTAATGGGGTCACGACCCTCGTGTAAAACAGATCGCCATTGGGTTGCTAATTCACGAGCTTGTTTTAAAGAGACATTTCTTAAAGCACCCAAGCCCATTTCACGACGGCGCCCGTGAATGGTATATCGGTAAATCCATTGAGCACCTCCATCTTTACGCTTATGAAGTAACAAGCCAGCACCATCATTATATTTGCCAGCCCCCAATGTTGCGACAGCCCTTGCATTAAGACGATTCATTAAAGGCATTTTTACTCCTTTCTAAATGGTTTTTTATCCACACGTTAATCCCACTTGTGACGTGCAAAGGGATGGTTTTGATTGATTCAAGATAAGCAGGTTTGAAATAAGAGAATCTTAGGATATTCGGGTCTCTCATTCAACATGCAAAACGATAAATTATCTTTATAAATCAATACGTTGA
>NZ_JBTTDJ010000065.1:0-1538 GCF_055796165.1 Bartonella sp. EBT8 | reverse complement strand
ATGTTAACAAATCATAAGCATTTATTAACCATATTTTATTGAGATTGCAAAGTAAGTTTAATCATAAAAAACAGTCATTTATGATGTATTTTCTCATTTGATAATTTATGAGTCTTATTGAGCAAAAATGAGAGAATGAAGAGAGAAAGTTATCCACAGATAATGAAATAAAAATGGGGTTTAAGACCCCATCTTTTAAGATTGACCAGTGACATAAGCCGCCCATTTATCCATATAAACACGGCGCTGTTCTAGATAGTCAGTACGACGATAAGCACGTTCTACTTTCCCTCCGACCACATGCCCTAAAATGGTTTCAGCGACCTCAAAAGGGGCATCTGTTGTTTCTGCTAGCCAATCACGTAAACTAGACCGAAAGCCATGCGGGCAGGCATTAAGTCCAGTTTTTTGCATATAATGTGACATGCAATTCTCACCGAGAGCACCACGACTTCTAATAGAAAAAAGAAACTCATTGCGAGATAAAGGATATGCTTGTTTAATAACTTTTAGAGCTTCTGTTGAGAGAGGCACGCGAAATTCTGTTGTAGCATCACGCCTTCCTTTCATATTTTCAGCAGGGATGGTCCATATATCACCATCAACTTGATCTTTATGGATATGACGCAAAGGCTTGGTACGAACACCTGTCAGTATAAGGAGACGTAAAGCCAGTTGTGGTATGGCTGTTGTTTGGCAAAGTGTTTGATAAAAAGCCGGTATCTCTTTCCAATCCATTGCTGGTCTATTTTGCGTTTTATGCCTTTGTTTGCCTAAGAGAGCTTTTGTTTTTTCTATTACTTGTAAATCAACATTCAAATCTAGTGCAGCAGCATGTTTCAGACAAAGATTAAGACGGTTTAGTGCAGCACGAGCTGCTCCAGCTTTTGTATGCCAGATGGGGGCAAGCGTATTGCGTATATCAGTTTGGGTAATTTCTGAAACCGGTAAACAACCTAATTTTGGCAAAATATGAAGTTTTAAAGGTAGAAACCAGTTTCCATCTTTACCATCATGTTTGAGTTCAGCTTTACGAGTTTCAAAAGCATCGAGAGCAATATCTTTTAGATAATGCAGATTACGCATTGCCTCACGCTTTTGTTTGTCACGTTCTTTAATGGGGTCACGACCCTCACGTAAAACAAATCGCCACCCAGTTGCCAATTCACGGGCTTGTTTTAAAGAGACATCTCTTAAAGCCCCCAAGCCCATTTCACGACGGCGTCCGTGAATGGTATAGCGTAAAATCCATTGAGCACCACCATCTTTACGCTTATGAAGTAACAAGCCGGCACCATCATTATATTTACCAGCCCCCAATGTTGCGACAGCCCTTGCATTAAGACGATTCATTAAAGGCATTTTTACTCCTTTCTAAATGGTTTTTTATCCACACGTTAATCCCACTTGTGACGTGCAAGGGGATGATTTTGATTGATTCAACATAAGCAGGTTTGAAATGAGAGAATCTTAGGATATTCGGGGCTCTCATTCAACATGCAAAACAGTAAATTATCATTATAAATCAATGCGTTATT
>NZ_JBTTDJ010000064.1:0-1611 GCF_055796165.1 Bartonella sp. EBT8 | reverse complement strand
TAAAACGTGTTTACACATGTAAACTTCTTCGTTATCGCGAAAATCTTCATAGTCACAAACGTCCGCATTGCCGTAAATCTTAGCACTATCTCTAATCTTGGCATGCCCGTGAACTAACGCATTGTCATAAACTTTAGATTGATTGAAAACTTCGGCATTGCCATAAACCTTGGCTTGTCCGTAAACACGTGCTTTCTTGTAAACCTTAGCATCCCCATAAATGCGAGAATTGCCGTAAACTTCTGCTTTGCCTTTTACTACTGCATTCCCATAAATTTGCGCCTCACCATAAACATGAGAATTATCAACCTTGGCATTACCGTAAATCTTTGCATGATCATAAACATACGCATCATCGGAAATTTGTGCATTTTCGTATACTTGTGCATGTCCAAAAACACGAGCGTTCCTATCAACCCATGCATCTCCAGAAATACGAGCATTGCCATAAACGTACCCATCACTAAAAGGTCTATCCGAACCACCAACCCAACAATCGCCCTCATGGGATAGGTTGCCCTCATGCTCTATATAACCACCTAGATCACCTTTCTTTACTTTGCCAAAACTTCTCAATGCGCGTATACGTTGAAGTGACACTCTATGATGTAAAAACTGGGCAGGTTGTCCAAGACTAATCGCCTGTCCTATGAATTCATATTTCTTTTCTACAGCCATCATCATCTCCTTATGACTGCAAAGCGGTGCTATGTTCACAAGTGTCTTTAACACTGGAACTTTTTACAAATTCAGTCATTGAGGGGGTTTGTTTATTCCATAAGGATTCCAAAAGATAAGCAACCGTTCCTCTTGAAGGAACACCGTACTTCTCCCAACGCCATACTGTTGATCTGTTGACCCCTAATAAAGCCGCCATTTCATCGATTGTAAGATTAAGACGTTTTCTCAATTGTTTTGCTTCTATTTTCTTCATAAAAAATAATATGCGTTATGAGTATTTTAATGTCAAGTCGAAATGCATACCAATTTTATGCAATATGAGTAACATGAGGAGATAAAAATGCTCGATAAAATAACAGACCAATCGTCTAGATTGATAAAAGCACGCTTAGTACGTGGTTTTAAAAGTGCTAAAGAAGCCGCCAGATATTTTGGATGGAACTACTCTAGCTATATACAACATGAACAAGGACTTAGAGGAATATCACGCGCATCTAAAAAATACGCAAAGGCATTTAGAATTAGTGAGGGATGGTTGTTAACTGGAGAAGGAGATGGTCCCTCCTTTCCAGTCTCTACAATAGAACAAACTATCGAAGAACAAATTAATGATCTGCTGAAGAAAACAAGTCGGAAAGATAAAGAAACAATTCTTCATCTTTTAAGTCGCCTAAATGATGAAGAAAAAAAATAAAAGCTTTTTTTCTTTCATAACTAACAGTAGAAATTAATTGCATTATTTGATTACTTAATTCCATCTCACTTCTTGTTTTTTTCATAACCTTTCCTCTCTTCATTTGTAGAGAATTGTTAATTAATGAATATCTCATAAAGAGACTCTTTATTAAAAATATACATAATGCATACTTTTTTTGTTGACACGTATGCATTATGAGTATTATATATGCCTCATACCTTAGAAATTAATTC
>NZ_JBTTDJ010000063.1:0-1647 GCF_055796165.1 Bartonella sp. EBT8 | reverse complement strand
AATTTACGAGGAGATCTTCGTAAAAACATGTTAAGTGGTGGTAGAGCTCAAGAAGGAGAAAATGTTTTTGGCAATGGTAGTATGACCGGTATTGCTGTAACATTATTTATCAAAAATCCCAATGTTTCTGGAGATTGTAAAATTTACTATCATGATATTGGCAATAATCTTACAACAAAAGGTAAACTTGCGGCTCTTGAGTACCTTAGTAGTGTTAAGGGTATTGCGGATAAATCAAGTTGGCAAATCATTACACCAAACAAGCATGGTGATTGGATAAATCAACGTGATGATAGTTTTGAAACATTTTTAGCTATGGGTATTAAGAAAGGTCATGGTAAGAAACTTTTTGAGACTTACTCTCGTGGTATTATGACCAGCCGTGATGCGTGGGCATACAACTCAAGCCTTAAGCTTTTAGCAAAAAATATGAAGAATATGATTGCTTTCTATAATAGCGAAGTAAAACGTTTTAATGATTCCTATCCACATAATAATCGTACAATACATGCAAATGCTGTAAATGATTTTGTTGACTCGGATGAGAGCAAAATAAGTTGGAGTTATAATCTCAAACAAGATTTGATAAAAGGAAAAGTTTTCAACTTTAAGGAAAATTTCCTTACAAAAAGCTTATATCGTCCTTTTACACGACAGTGGCTTTATTGTGATTCTGCTCTCAACTGCGATGGTGCTTATCAGATGCGGATATTCCCAATGGGAAAAACGGTTGATAATAGGGTGATACAAGTTACAGGCATAGGTGCAAGATGTGGTTTTTCTGTCCTGATGAGTAATGCTTTGCCTAATCTTGATTCAATAGAGAAAAGTCAATGCTTTCCATTATACCTTTATGAAGACGCCGCTGCTTCAAAAGATAAAAATGAAAAACAATCCCATTTATTTGCAAATTCTACAGAAGAAAGCAAAACGGCTGGTTTACAACGTCGTGATGCCATCACTGATGAAGGATTAGCACATTTTAAAGCTGCTTATCCTAATGAGAAAATCACTAAAGATGATATCTTCTATTATATTTACGGAATCTTGCATTCAGAAGATTACCGTGCTCGCTATGCTGATAACCTCTCTAAAGAACTCCCTCGCATCCCTTGCGTAAAGAGCACTGAAGATTTCTGGGCATTTGTTAATGCGGGGCGTGAATTAGGCAATTTGCACGTCAATTATGAGACGGTAGAGCCTTATCCCGTGACCTTTAAAAAAGGCAATCCAAAAATGACAGATATCCCTAATCCTGAGAAATTCTATTACGTTACAGAAATGAAATTCGCAAAAGCAGGTAAAGAAAAGGATAAAACCACTGTTATTTACAATAGTAATATCACAATAACAGATATACCTAAGGAAGCTTATGAGTATATCGTAAATGGTAGACCCGCTCTTGAATGGGTTATGGGGCGTCAATGTGTAAAAACTGATAAAAAGAGCGGCATTGTTAATGATGCCAATCGCTATGCGGTTGAGACCGTTGGAAACCCTGCTTATCCATTGGAATTATTCCAAAGGGTTATTACGGTAAGTTTAGAAACAATGAAGATTGTTAAGAACCTACCAAATTTGGAATTAAGAGAAACTGAATAGATTTATGAATCATGCCAATCTTATAAGGGGTATAGATCTTATAAT
>NZ_JBTTDJ010000062.1:0-1708 GCF_055796165.1 Bartonella sp. EBT8 | reverse complement strand
AAAACAGCTCTTGCTGCCAAGCCCCCAAGGGAACCAAGCCCTGAACCAACAACACTTCCAAGCGCTGTCCCCCCTGCTCCCAAACCTACACCAAGTGCTGTACTTTGAAGTGTATGACCTAACCCTTCACCTTCACCAAATCCATGGAATGCACCAGATGCCGCCCCTACTTTAAGCAAATGCCCAAGGGATGTTTTGTCCGTTATACCTAAAAACGGTTTTGTTTTCGCTAACCACGGGCTTACTACCCCACCTATAGATTTCCCCAATTGTCCTGCCTTTGTTTGACCGCCTTTCAATAATAATTCACCTAATTTTGAAGTAGCATGAGGCGCTGCCCACCTCGCTAATCCCGCCGCCGCTCCTCCCCCTAACGTTGCAAGTGAAGGCAAAGCAGACCCTAATATATTTCCACCCAAAGACGTCCAATAATGCGTATCGCTCATCCTCTGTTGATAATCACGCCGTTTCTTAACTTCTTTGTCATACTTCTCTTCGGATTTCTTATCGCCATCCCACCAATATCTTGTCATCCCCCTGAAAAAAGACGGTATTGCCCAATCATCATCAGAATCGCGTCCTGCTGCTGTCATAGCCCCAAATTCGTCATCTAAACCAAAACTCAGACCATGCTTTAAAGAATTCCAAAAGGCTTCACTTTGTGTGATCTCTGGGGACTGTGGAACATCTTCATAAGAAGGATTGGCGTATTCTGAAACAGAACCAAGGTGGGTAAAATTTGGACCAAGTTCTGATAAGCGTTCTCGATTAGCCGCATATTCTGAAACAGAGCCAAGATGGGTAAAGTTTGGACCAAGTTCTGATATTTTTTTAACTTGATTGCTCGTAGCACCTAATGCACGACCAACTACAAGAGAATTATTATTGTTAATCATTGATCCCTCTTGTAAACTTGACCATTGTAAATAACCGTACTCCCAATAGGCATTCTATTAGCTTCCTCTATGCCGCTTACAGTTGGAAGATTTGCAACATTCCCTTGTGCCCCCGCATTATTGATACCGCCTTTATTTTCACCAAACAAAAAATTGTATTGTTTATCATTTAGTTTTAATAAAAAATCTTTTATTATCGTTAAACGCCGGCTAAGCTCTTGTGCAGACATATTTAAACTTATTGCACCTAAAGACTGTTTGAACAGATCCATGTCTTTATCACTAAGAGCACCAACACCCAACCTCCCGTCCTGTGACATTTGTTTCATGGTATCCATACGATCAAGCGATATACGACTTTTTATTGAGTCCACCATCTGTCGTACATCCGATTGCTGCGATGTTGGTGATATATAGCTAGCAAGTGTAACCCCAAGACCCGTCGAAAGATTGTTAAACTTATTGATGTATGCTTGCACACGATCAATATCATCTATCAAAGTTTTTGTGTGTGCCATGTGTACTTTATTCATCTGTTCACGATTTTTCATTTCGTCAGAGGCTTTACTACCCTCAGTTATGAGATATCTATATCCCCCTGGTGCATCAGGATCTTTCACAAGCATCCTACCGTCACTGGTAAATTGAGGATTATTGCTTCCACCACTAAGCTTTTGTCCCCAAAATGCATTAAGAGCAGCCTTATTTCCAGCTATAAAACGTGCTTCTTCTTCACTCATACCCTGTGATTTTAAATACTCTACTGTTTGGTTAATCTGCTGCCTTTCCTTATCGCCCTTATTAAGATGCTT
>NZ_JBTTDJ010000061.1:0-1723 GCF_055796165.1 Bartonella sp. EBT8 | reverse complement strand
GAAACAGCTCTTGCTGCCAAGCCCCCAAGGGAACCAAGACCAGAACCAACAGCACTTCCAAGAGCTGTCCCTCCCGCTCCAAAACCTGCACCAAGGGCTGTACTTTGAAGTGTATGACCTAACCCTTCACCTTCACCAAATCCATGTAATGCACCAGATAACGCCCCTACTTTAAGCAAATGCCCAAGTGTTGTTTTGTCCGTTATACCTAAAAACGGACTCAATTTATTACCTACATATTTCCCTCCCGTTGCTGCCCATGTTGGAACAGATTTCGAGAATACTTGACCTAATTTTGAAGTAGCATGAGGCGCTGCCCACCTCGCTAATCCCGCCGCCGCTCCTCCCCCTAACGTTGCAAGTGAGGGCAAAGCAGACCCTAATATATTTCCACCCAAAGACGTCCAATAATGCGTATCGCTCATCCTCTGTTGATAATCACGCCGTTTCTTGACTTCTTTGTCATATTTCTCTTCTAATTTCTTATCGCTAGAAAACAAATACTTTAAAAATCCCTTGGTAAAAGCCCATGGTGCCAAATCATCATCAGAATCGCGTCCTGCTGCTGTCATAGCTCCAAATTCGTCATCTAAACCAAAACTCAAACCATGCTTTAAAGAATTCCAAAAGGCTTCACTTTGTGTGATCTCTGGGGACTGTGGAACATCTTCATAAGAACGGTCATTATAAAAATCATCAGCATACTCAGCTACGTATACATCATCACCAAGCTCTGGTACAGGAGCACCACGACGATAACCACGTTTATTCCTGTAAGGAGCATACTCAGCTATGTACACATCATCACCAAGTTCTGGTACAGGAGCACCACGACGATAATGCTTATTGTTCATTATTCTTTGCCTTCCTTATATATTCGCTCTCCGTTATAATAAACTACTGTGCCAGCAGGATAACGATCTAGTTCTTCTCTGCTATTTACAGTTGGAAGATTTGCACCAGCCCCTCGCGCCATAAACCGATTAGTAAAAGATTGATGAGGAGATTTGCGACGCTGTCTTACTTCCATTCCGTTCGATAGCCTATAAATTTCTTCCTCATTCAGTTCTTTGAAACGGTTAAACATATATTTAATGTTTAAGAGTGTTTGATATAATTCTTCTGGTTTATCGCTAATATCTAAAACACCATAAGATTGTACTATTCGCCTACTTTCTTCATTAGATAACGGTCCAACACCTACTGTTCCATTCTTACTTTGCGCTTTGATCCCCGCAATAACTTTATTAAAAATACCACCTTCAAGCTGTTTGAATGTATTTTTTAAGGTTTTTGCATCACTTGCTGGTAAAATTTGAGCTATAGTACCAATTCCACCTGTAGCAAATTCTGGATTCGTTTCTATAATATTAAGAGCCTTATCAATTGCACCCATGGTATTATGAAGTTCATATGCTGCGTTCTGAGCAGCCGCCTTCTTATTTTCTTCCCACTCTGCTATTTCTCGTTTCTTCTGGTTATACTCAAGTTCCTGTGGTGAACCTTTAATGGGTCTCATTTCACGTTGACCAGTCTCTGGATTATCATACCATTGGAAACCTTCACTTAATTTAAGTTGATCACTACCTGTGAGTAATGCACTAAGCATCTGAGGATTACGCGCCATGGCAATAGCTTCTTGTTCGCTGTAGCCTTTAGATTTCAGATACTCGACTGTTTGGTTAACCTGCTGTCTTTGTTTATCGCCTTTATTTAGATGCTG
>NZ_JBTTDJ010000060.1:0-1849 GCF_055796165.1 Bartonella sp. EBT8 | reverse complement strand
CTAAAGCTTGTTTGACCGCTTCCTTGTCCTTTAAATGCGCCCAGCAGCGTCTGTAGATATCACGAGCAGTAAAAACCTCAGGTAAGCAATTACAACGCTCTATAATCAAATTTGCACGCTCTTTTATTAGTATATCGCCCGCAGTATAAAACCGTTTCGCATGGCTTAATAGATAGTTTGACCAACGCAAAGCGGTTGAGAGAGAAGGTAAAGTGATCTCAAAACGCCCATCCTCAACAAGTTCGATAATGAGGGCAAGACTTGCTATGGTTTTAGGCATTTTTAAAAGATGCGCTTGGTAAGAGATAGAAACTTCGCTTTCCTTGATTTCTTTATGATGATTTTCCCACCATTCACGAAACAATTCTTGAGCATTAGCAGCAAAGCGCATGATCCGCGGGTATTTAGGTGATCCCAAGGGTTTGTCATAAAAAGAACGAAACACCTTTTCATATTCTTGATAGGCTTCTTGATTGGGATTTTTATCTTCCCATTTCCAATCTTGGTTTTCATCAGGCCATACCATCATTTGAAACCGTTGCAATAAACCATCATCTCCTTTCCCAGACAGCATTGCCTGAAGTAGGGGCATAATTCTTAAGGGTTGAATGCCTCCAATGATAGAAAGCGTTGCATTGGGAATATGAATCGTTCCACGCCCAATACGGTCATAGGTGAATTGCCCATCCCCATTAAAGGTTTCCAAATAGAAAGCCCGCTCCGATTGATATTCAACACGCTCCATATTGGCTAAAAAACCAGAAAGTTCATCACGAACTAACAGTAACCCACGTGGATTTTCTTTGAGTAATTCTCCTAGCTTTTCGACCGTTGTGTCATTGACAATAAAACGTGAATTTTCCTCATCCTGCTGGTTATCTTTGGTTATGTTTTCAGCTAAAATAGAACGGGCAGCTTGGGTATCTCCATTCTTTAAAGCTTTGCCGGCTTGTTTATTCTTTTGTTTTTGGTTTAGCGCCTCAAGAGCCTGTTCAATCTCTGCTTGTTTATTCTTTTGTTGGCAAGCTTGCAAAGCTTCTGTTTGCAGATCAGCAAGGGGTTGAAGAGCGGTTTTCAAAGCCGGTGTTTTTCGTGTAGAAGGGTTACCAATAATAGCTCCCCACAGATTAGGAACAATGTACCAATTATCATGCTGTTTTGGAGCAATGCGCACGCCATTGCCAATCACAGCTGCTAAAGCACACAGAGCAGACACGGCAACAAAATCGAGAGGAGATTGTTGACGGTCAGCAATATCGTAAATACATCTGCTTATTTTATAAGGTATTTGTAAAATATTAAAAGGTTCAACCGGTAAAAGAGCGGTGTTAATTGGTTTTAATTCGCCCCATCCCATTTGTTGCAAAGCCTGTTCATAAGGGATGGCTTGTAAACAGGGATGGTTCTTTAAAGAGACAGTGTCGTTATCATTATCATTTACAGAGCTATTTTCGTTGTTATCAAGACTATGTTTTGTCATTGGTTTTCTCTTTCATAATTTAATAATAAAACGTTGAAGTCAGAGCCATGGGGAGCTTGCATCATCAAGACATTGAAGCCTTGGTTATGGGCGCGGGCAGCAAGGGAAAAGCCTGCTTTACGACCCGCATCATCGCCATCCATAGCTATGGTGAGACGCGCTTTGGTATTGATATTGGGTAAGTGCACATGCACCATGCCACTTGTAGAAAGGGATGCCCATAAAGTAACAGGCTCCGATAACAGACCAGACAGCAGAGAAAGACCTGTTTCAATTCCCTCACAAATGACCAGATGTTGAGAATTAGCTTGGCATAAATGCACAGCACCGCCCTTAACAGAGCCCAGCATGGCTTTTGTTGGTAACTGT